>NZ_JBIUWN010000003.1:0-146134 GCF_044743485.1 Pseudomonas sp. NPDC087614
GCATCATGGCGTGCTGGCTCCTGAAAGAGATCGGGAGCACAGCATCCAGAATCAAATGGCGGCTTTGAATGTGGGGTTCGTGGATCGGTTACAGTGGTCGCGATATGGACGCCTTGCCGACCTCTATATACCACGGCCCAGAACCGCTCATCCCTACCCAGAAGAACGCTTCGCGTCACGTACCTGAGGCAGGAGCCGTATGCGGTAGTTCCGCACGTACGGATCTGTGCGGGGGGTGGCAGGTAACTGCCATCCCTACCGCGACCAATCCAATCCCCCGCAGGCCACTGAAAACATTTGCCGTGGGCATGGCAGGGGAGCAATTTTTAATTGGACCGGTCTAGATTGGACTGGTAGGAGCAGTTTTTTGAGCTGCTGACGACCATTGCGCTCATATCTCACTAACTGACGTTGTTGAGTTTAACTGCAATGCGTTTACCATTTTTAGTAATGACCAGAATCTAGAGCTCCCCACTCGGAGCTAATTCGTGAACAAAGCTACGAGCAGCAATAAGGTCAGCGGCTGTGTCAACCTCCGCAAGGTTCAGCAGCTTCCCCTCAAGCGGTAGTTGTTCAATTAGTCGTTCGAATACATAACCCGACGCGTCAACTAGTAAATTGGCTGGTCCACTTACAACGTTAGCCCATTCGAAGATACTGTTTTGACTTCGGGAAAATGAATTGATCGTAAGTTCATCTTTGTTGTCTTGACACTCTGCAAAAACAGCGTTTTCGCTTTTGGCGTCAGTTAGGCCCACCAGTATTTCTTTGTTTGCTGCCGATTGCAGAAAGCTGCTCAAGCTCACCGGCGAAATCAATAGATCGCCATCAAGATAGATAACTTTTCCGGATACATTTGCTGCCCCCTTCGCGAAACTATAAGCGGTGTTGGTAGTTCGGTAGTCTTGATTTCTTACCAGTACTACATCGCGGTGGTGTTGAGCACAATACTCGATGACCATCTCCTCTCGATACCCGACTACAACATTAATCAGGCTAACGTGTGGGCGTAGCATATCAATCAGCCTGGTTAATATGGTTTTGCCCTCTATCTCGATCATGCACTTTGGCATGCCGAGACCAATTCTGGTGCCCATGCCTGCTGCTGCAATTACAGCGCACGTAACATTTTGCATAACGTAGCCCCTTCATGGACAATATATTGAGATGCATTTTTTGCCGCGGTAGAGGGAGTATGAACACCACCAAAAGCAATTGAAATATCAGCGGTCGATAACATGGGGGCGTCATTAGCACCATCGCCAACTGCGATAATGCGGTTGTAGCCCATGGCACGGATTCTAACTATTGCGGAAGCTTTGTTTAGTACCTTCTTGATATTGATGGTGTCATTTTCGTATATGCCTTCTGAAGAGATTACATTGCATCCACACAGGTCCAATATTGGCTGAATCCAGATATCAAGGTTTCCGGTGACAATAAAAGTATCGTCTTTGTTTTCCTGTATGAAAGACAATATTTCGTTGTCAATTGGAATCTCTTTGGCAATACTTCGAATTCGTGAAGGTTTAACCCGGCTCAGAATTAAACAGCGTAAGCGAAATGACGCCTCGAATGAAATCAAGCCATCCATGGTTGCCCGGGTTAATGTTGCAATTTCATCGGCGACACCCAGTTCGGAGGCGATGCAAGGGAGGATTTCGGTGCTTGTGACTGTTCCGTCGAGGTCAAAGCAAAAGGCTGTCTTCATTGGTTAACACTTCTCCCACAAAAACCATTTTTGCTTGGTTTCAGTTCGATTGTTCAACGTGGCATCTGGGTAGACATCATTTGCGTCCACCTGAGCAAATGTATTACCAAATACGGTTTTTATAAGTGAGAGTAGCTCTTGTTCGGTTCTGTAAATTGCGCTGTATTGTTGATCCATATCATCGGAGAAGTGTTCCAGAAGTGTGAGTCTATTTTCCAGCGCTATGGGTTCTCGGAACATTATGCGGGAGCCAGTTGCAACGAGGTCCGCATAACCACGCAGAGCATCTAGAATTTCATCATCATTCAAGTAGATGAAGACGCCAAACGAAAGGATGTGAGTGAAGGGCTGGTCTGCGCCAATTTTATCTTTTGAAAGGGCATCTATCGGGCAAACTGCGAACTGGGCGTTGTTGTGATCGCCAAATCGTTCTACTGCAACTTTGATCAGGCCAGGGCTGACATCTACTCCAAAATATGAAGCGCATTGAGGAATCAATATTTCCGCCCAGCGACCCGTGCCACAACCGGCATCCAGGATTCGACTAGAGTTGTCTACTTTCATCAGCGGCAGGAGGAGAGCTTTTTCAGCAGCATCCCGTCGTTCAGCTAGATCGGCGTTCTTGTCCTGATAAATCACTGCGCGAGTTGGACCTAGTGTGTTGACTTTTTCTGCGCGCTTCTCAAAAAACTCCAGCACAGAAGTTTTGTCAATTTTTGGTTTTTTATCTTCAGATTTTGTGTAAATTCTTGCCATGTCGAGTTCACTGTGTCGGGACAGGGTTGGCTTTATCTTGCGTATTTTACAAGTCGCAAGGCTTCATAATAAATAATTTGTTTGTCAGGTTTCTTTCTTTAACTTCTGTGATTGTTATTTCCCTTTGAACTGCAAAGCCAGCTCTTCGAAACAGTATCTTGTAATCTTCAATTGATCTGTACTTTGCCAAATACCCTGATTGATCCTCAGCGTTTTGCTCATTTGCCGTTGAAATGGTGTCAATCATCAATAGGTCGCCGGCAGTTTTGGAGAGTTCCCGTAGTTTTTGCAAGAAAAAAATAAACTTGGAGTCATCAATAATGCAGCTGGTAACCCCCATGCAAGATACAACATCAAACTTTTCAAATGGGACGATACAGTCGATTTCTTGTTGGATGAAGACAACGTTGTTCGCTTCTGCATTCAATGCGTTTTCCCTCGCCTTCTCGATAAGTTCCGGCGAGATGTCATACGCCTGGATGCGTTTTACGTATTTGGCGAGTTGCAGGGTAAATTTTCCATCTCCGCAGCCAATGTCAATTGCACTGATGGGTGAGCCGAGTTTTGGTAGTTCTTCATCAAGGACTACTGCTTTCTTTTCATAATAATCGGGGGGGGCCAAATACGTCGTAGTAGCGTTTTCCCAGTATTCTTCGGAGCGTTGCTGGAGGGTAGATTTTTCATCGCGCAGTCGAGGGAACCAAGTGTCTCCAGTGGTTAAACTGCTGACGATGTCTCGACAAATGTTGGCGCCAATATTATCTTCTAGGCCAAACAGATATTCTGATTTAATTGAATCTCTTTCTGCTTTACGCGAGTCCGTATCGTTTTTTATGATGTCAACAAAATCAGTGATATCACGATTCGACGTCGCTCTATATAGCGATTTAGTCACTGCTTCATCGTCGTTCATCCCCAAACCATCAGGGTGATGCAGATACAATAGGGGTTTTCCCGTTGGCAGGTATTCAAGTAAAAATGAACCAACATCGGACATCAACGCATCGGACAAAGAAAACGCAGGGTGATAATCTGAACTTTCGTCCAGCGCAATGTTTTTGCTATTCTTGATTTTTTCTCTGAACTGAGTCTCACCTGTTTCATCCCACAAACCATTTTGCACCATGGATTTGAAAAACAGGGGGTGAGGTCGCAATAACAGAAAAATATCTTGTTGTTGCGCAAACGTTGAAAATATAACGTCATTGTAGATTCGGTAAGTTGACCAAGATGGGATCTCGGTCACGGAAAAATGCGGAGTCCACAAAATAACCTTGCGGCCATCAATTTTGTTTGTTGTTTCTTCTGGGAGTGATTGATCCAAGTTGTAATTAATCTGATCAAATTTAGGATGCCCTGTAACCACGACGTGACTGTTGCCAGACCGACAGTACTTTGCGAACATTTTTTTATGGCGTTCCGAGCGTGCGAAGATTCTCCACGCTATTCTATGAATAGGCAGGTCGAACTGTGCTGTCAGATTCCAGGCGCCTCCCCCCATTTCTAGTCCGTATGGTACGTAAGCGACTCTCGAACCTGCTCGGGTGAGATTTTCTGACCTCAAAAAATCAGGTCTGGTTTCATCGTACGGATTTTGTAGGAAAACGACATGTGGGCGGAAATTTTCAAGATTCAGCGCTTCAGCAGTACAAAAAGGAACGCCAGCTTCTATCAAACACCTTCTCATATTATCCATAGTGACAGCAGATGATGAGTAGGGGTGCAAAAAGGGTGATAAAACAACCTTCGCAACAAATGCAGGGTCATTTTTCATGGCTTGCCAGATACTTCTCCAGCTTGCCCAAATCGATGGATGTTGAGCAACAAACAGCACTTTTATGGCTGTGCCCGGTTGAAAGCTGTAAAGTACATCTGGCTGATCGGACTGCACCGTCGCTATCTGCATTACCTCTACCTCATTCTGTGCTGTTTCATGCTCGACGTTAATAGGTGTATCAATAGTTTTCGGGGTACCTTCTTCTGTTGAAAGTGGCTCTTCAACTGTTGCGGCTAGCTCTTGAAATGTTGTTTCGACGGGCTTATAGCGTAAAGCATTGGCTATTCTTCGTATGCCAGTGTGTCCGAGAAAAATATTTCGAGCGGAATTAAAACGCTTATAAAGTCCATTCATGTTTTTTCTTTTTGATTGTTTAAGCAGGTTGTTAATCTGGCTGTGCCAGCATTTTTCGAAATTACGGTATTTTCAATCTCGGACAACGTAGGCATTTTGGCCGACTTTTCGTTTTCCAGTCAATCAACTGGGTGCAATGGGAAGTGCTCGATCAACCTGCGTCACATTCCCATTCGTCTGCAGGAAGCCACAAGCGCGTATTTTCTGTCCATCAATCCCGTCGGCATCGATAAAACTGGCCTTGGCATCCTTATTTGCGCTGTCATGTATACAACTCACCCGATCCATCAACCGATTTTGAACTCATTACAGGTTCGGGAGGGCAAACGGCATGGCCGGCTGCCGCAACGGCTTTTTTCTGTGCGACGGGACGTTTTCAATGATGCAAGCGAGATTTACCGCGTTGTTTAGCTCTGTCAGCAGCGTATTCAAGCGTCCCCATGAACGGCAGATAGCCTGGGCGGATAAAGCAAGACTTTGGGTCAGGAGTAAGGTCACGTTGCGGAGTTTTTCCGTTAAAATCATCATTTTTCTCTTCCTCTAGGTGATTTTTCTGTGACGAGCATCCTGACCTACGTACAATGAATTTTGCCGATTAACCAAGGGAGTAGGCGGGATTGGTAAAGGGATATATGGCTAAATTGCGAGCGTTTTTGTTGGCACTGCCACGTCGACAGAAGCGGATGATTCAGGTTCTTACAGACGTACTGCTCGTCTGGGCAGCACTGTGGCTCGCATTTATTGTGCGCCTCGGCATTGACGATTTGTACAACCCTGTCCTGGTGCATTTCTGGCTTTTTATCTGCGCGCCGGTTATCGCTATCCCTCTCTTTATACGCTTTGGCATGTACCGTGCTGTTATGCGTTATTTTGGTAATGATGCACTCATCGCCATCATCAAGGCCGTCAGCCTTTCGTCGTTGATCCTGGCACTTGTCGTCTACTGGTACAGCAACCACGAAGCCGTCGTCCCTCGGTCCATCATCTTCAATTACTGGTGGCTAAGCCTCGTCATCATCGGTGGTCTGCGCCTCTGCATGCGGCAATACTTCATGGGCGATTGGTTCACTGCGGCGCAGCACATGCTGTTTACCAGTCGCGATGATGGTCTGACCAAGGTCGCTATCTACGGTGCCGGTGTCGCGGGCAACCAATTGGTCGCAGCACTGCGCATGGGCCGAGTCATGCGTCCTGTAGCATTTATTGATGATGATCCGAGCATCGCGGATCGCTCGATTGCCGGGTTGCAAGTCTTCAAACCCAAACACATCCAACAGATGATCGACGTAACTGGCGCGCAGGAAATTCTCCTGGCTCTGCCGTCATCTACACGCGCACGTCGTAGGGAAATTCTCACAATGTTGGAGCGTTTTCCGCTCCACATCCGTAGCGTTCCAAACTTCACCGATCTGGCCAGCGGCCGGGTCAAGGTCGAAGACATCCAGGAAGTGGATATCGCCGACCTCCTGGGACGCGACTCGGTCCCAGCGCAACCGGACCTGCTCGAACGTTGTATCAAAGGCAAGACAGTCATGGTCACGGGCGCTGGCGGATCGATTGGTGCGGAACTGTGCCGGCAGATCTTTTCGCTTGGCCCTATCACGCTTTTGCTGTTCGAGCACAGTGAATTCAACCTCTACAGCATTCTGTCGGAGTTGGAGCAGCGCGCCAGCAGGAAGTCGGTTCCTGTTCGTCTGCTTCCTATCCTTGGCTCGATCCGCCACCAAGACAAACTTCTGGACGTGATGAAGACCTGGGGCGTGGACACCGTCTACCACGCTGCCGCTTATAAACACGTCCCAATGGTCGAGCACAACATTGCCGAAGGCGTGCTTAACAACGTCATTGGCACGCTCAACACTGCTCAGGCTGCGTTGCAGTCGGGTGTGTCCAACTTTGTGTTGATCTCCACCGATAAGGCCGTACGCCCCACGAATGTCATGGGCAGTACTAAGCGTTTGGCCGAGTTGACCCTGCAGGCGCTCAGTCATGAGATTGCACCGGTGCTGTTCGGCGATAATGCCAATGTGTCTCGGGTCAACAAGACCCGTTTCACTATGGTGCGCTTTGGCAATGTGTTGGGTTCTTCCGGTTCAGTGATCCCGCTGTTCCACAGCCAGATCAAATCCGGTGGTCCGTTGACGGTCACGCATCCGAAAATCACGCGCTATTTCATGACCATCCCCGAAGCCGCGCAACTGGTGATCCAGGCGGGTTCCATGGGGCAGGGCGGTGATGTGTTTGTCCTGGACATGGGCGAGCCGGTGAAGATTGTCGAGCTGGCGGAGAAGATGATTCACCTGTCGGGCTTGAGCGTGCGTTCGGAGAAGAATTTGCATGGGGATATCTCCATCGAGTTCACCGGGCTACGTCCCGGTGAGAAGCTTTATGAGGAGTTGCTGATCGGCGACAACGTGGCAGCGACCCAACATCCGATGATCATGACGGCCAACGAAGATTATCTGTCGTGGGATGTGCTCAAGGGGTGTTTGTCGGAGTTGCTGTTGGCCGTCGATCAGGACGATTACGCTCGCGTCCGCCAACTCCTGCGCGAAACCGTCAGCGGCTACACCCCCGACGGCGAAATCGTCGACTGGATCTACCAACAACGTCGCCTCGAGCCCTGATTGTTTCACATCCTGTAACGCACGCATTTTTGACATGGCTCCACCATGACCTAAGTTTGGAGAGCAGCTTCGGAAAAGCTGCTTTCTAAAACGATGATGGAGCGTCACTTATGCGTACCGGTTACTTCTATTCCATGATATTCGCGCTGCTCACCAGTGGTTCGATTGCAGCGATTGCTGCACCGATTGTACCTTCGGAGGCCACTAAGACGCCGATCGTGATGGACGCGGCGGTATCTTCCCAGAGCGCAAAAATCGATCTCAATGAAGCCGACTCGGCGACGCTGCAAAAAGAACTTGCGGGAGTCGGCGAGGCCAAGGCCAAGGCGATTGTTGCATATCGCGAAACAAATGGGCCGTTCGCGTCAGTGGATGAGTTGTTGGAAGTGAAGGGGATCGGCAAGGCGATTCTGGATCGCAATCGCGACAAGCTGGAAGTGAACTAAGCTGATTGTTCAACGCCAAGGGGCCGGTCATTGACCGGCCTTTTTGTTTTTCTGTTCGCGGGTTTGGCAGGGAAGGCGAAGGGGACGCTCGTCGGATAGCAAAAAATTACGGCTATCATATTAGTGTTGGATTATGCCTATAATAATTTCCGTGCGATCTGCATCATCAAGATCCGGATGGCGATCCCTCAAGCATCTCAGGAGTACTGTCATGAATTCTGTAGCAACCCAAGGTACGGCTCTGGTCACTGGCGCTTCGTCCGGTATCGGTGCGATTTACGCTGAGCGGTTGGCAGCACGCGGGTTCGATTTGTTGTTGGTCGCCCGTGATCAGGAGCGGCTGGAGAGCTCCGCCAACCAATTGCGCGAGGCCCATGGCGTTCAGGTGGAAGTGCTCAAGGCGGATCTGACACAGAAAGATGATGTGCTCAAACTTGAGCAGCGCCTGCGCAGTGATTCAAGCATCACCCTTTTGGTCAACAACGCTGGTGTTGCTGCCGACGGTCTTTTGGCCAATGCCGATCTGGATAAGCTGGAGCGTTTGATCCAGCTCAATATCACCACGGTCACCCGACTGGCCTCCGCCGCTGCCGCAAGTTTTGCCAAGGCAGGTCGCGGCACGATCATCAACATCGCCTCGGTGGTGGCGCTGTTTCCTGAGCGCTTCAATGCCACTTACAGCGCCAGCAAGGCTTACGTGTTGAGCCTGACCCAATCGCTGAATGCCGAACTCGACGGCACCGGGGTCAAGGTGCAAGCGGTACTGCCCGGGGTTACCCGCACGGAAATCTGGGAACGCTCGGGTATTGACGCCAGCGGCATCCCGGCAGAAATGGTGATGGAGGCCGGCGAAATGGTCGATGCCGCGCTGGCAGGTCTGGATCAGGGCGAACTCATCACCATCCCTTCGTTGCCGGATGCGGGCGAATGGCAGGCGTTTGTGGCCGCGCGTCATGTGATGGCACCGAACCTGTCGCGCAGTTCGGCAGCGAGTCGTTACAAGTAAGCTTTTCTGAATCGGTCAGAGGTACACGCGGTATGAATCAGCGTCGAGTAGTCGTCACGGGCATGGGCCTGGTTTCACCTTTGGGCAGCGGAGTCGAAGTTGTCTGGCAGCGCCTGCTGGCCGGGCGTTCGGGATTGCGCAGCTTGCCAGAAGCGATGGTCGCTGATTTGCCGGCAAAAATCGGTGGGGCTGTGCCGTCTCTGGAGGATGACGCCGAGGCCGGGTTCGATCCGGATCGCGCCACGCCCCCCAAGGAACAGAAGAAGATGGACCGCTTCATCATGTTCGCCATGGAGGCTGCACGGCAGGCATTGGAGCAGGCCGGTTGGCATCCGGCGGAGGAAAAGGATCAGGAGCGCACCGCGACCATTATCGGTTCCGGTGTCGGCGGATTCGGTGCCATTGCCGACGCGGTACGCACAACCGACAGTCGTGGCCCGCGCCGGCTGTCGCCGTTCACCATTCCTTCGTTTCTGGTCAATCTGGCTGCCGGTCATGTATCGATCCAGCATGGTTTGAAAGGTCCATTGGGCGCTCCGGTGACAGCGTGCGCCGCCGGAGTTCAAGCGATTGGTGACGCCGCTCGATTGATCCGAGCCGGTGAGGCCGATATTGCCGTTTGCGGCGGGGCAGAGGCGGCGATTGATCGGGTCAGCCTTGCGGGTTTCGCAGCGGCGCGGGCGTTGTCCAGTGGCTATAACGACACACCTGAACGCGCCTCACGTCCATTTGATAGCGGTCGTGATGGTTTTGTCATGGGTGAGGGGGCCGGACTGCTGGTGATCGAGTCTCTGGAACACGCCTTGGCTCGCGGCGCGAAACCCTTGGCCGAACTGGTCGGTTACGGCACGACTGCCGATGCTTATCATCTGACGGCCGGGCCTGAAGATGGCAGTGGTGCGCGGAGGGCGATGGCGTTGGCAATGGCTCAGGCTGGCGTCACGCCCGATCAGATCCAGCATCTGAACGCTCACGCTACCTCCACGCCGGTCGGCGATCTAGGCGAGTTGGCAGCAATCAAAGCGCTGTTCGGTGTGCAGAATAAAATCGCCGTGACCTCGACCAAATCCGCCACGGGCCATTTGCTGGGCGCTGCGGGCGGGCTTGAAGCGATCTTCACGCTGTTGGCCATTCGTGATCAAGTGGTACCGCCCACCCTCAACTTCGACAATCCCGATCCTGCCAGCGAAGGGGTCGACATCGTCCATGGTCAGGCGCGCTCGATGCCGATCGAGTATGCATTGTCCAACGGGTTTGGCTTTGGTGGGGTGAATGCGAGCGTGCTGTTCAAACGCTGGCAGGGCTAATGTCGTCGGGAAACCAATGAAAAAGGTGGCTGGACCTCTGCGTCCATCAAACCGGCAGACAGGTTCAGTGCAGAGCTGAAAAACCAACCCCGCCGATTCAGGCGGGGTTTTTCGTTCATCGATCCTGCGCGTCCTTGATGTCCGCTTCGGCATTGCGCTGCGCAACACGTTTACTCTCTTCATCGGTCAGTTCGACCTTGTTGGCGGTGTCGCGCAACATCATCAATCCGCCAACGATCGAGCCGATTGCAACCACCAGAATCAACCAGGCATACCAAGGCATAACGGCTCTCCTTAAGGGCAGATCGACAGGCGAGGATTTCGCCGTGCGATGCTGCATACCACATTGGAGCGAAGCGACTTCGCAGTGGTTCCATTCTAGGCCTGTTATGCCCGGCGTACCCGAAGTCCCTTAATGCCCGGTCAACATCGCATCGGCCGGTGCGTTGGCCCGCAACTGTCCGGTGAGCAGGAAGTAGCCGAAACCCACCGCCATAAAGCCGAGGAAAATCAGTCCGATCAGCGCGTTGAACCACGCCATGGCCACCAGGCACACCACCGCGAGCACCAGTGCGATCATTGGCACCAGCGGATAGCATGGCGCGCGAAAGGTGCGCTCCAGATTCGGCTCGGATTTACGCAACTTGAACAGGCTAAGCATGCTCATGATGTACATCACGATGGCGCCGAACACGGCCATGGTGATCATCGCCGCCGTGAGGGTCATGCCGCCGAGGTTGATCAGGCCATCGCTGTAGATCGCGGCGATGCCAATGATGCCGCCGACAATGATGGCGCGGTGCGGGGTCTGGAAACGCGACAGTTTGGCTAGTGAAGCAGGCAGATAACCGGCGCGGGCGAGGGCGAAGAACTGGCGCGAATAGCCAAGAATGATCCCGTGGAAACTCGCCACCAACCCGAACAGGCCAATCCACACCAGCATATGCAGCCAACCGGAATTGTCGCCGACCACCGCTTTCATCGCTTGCGGCAGCGGGTCGTTGATGTTCGCCAGCGTGCGCCAGTCACCCACGCCACCCGCGAAGAACATCACGCCCATGGCCAATAACACCAGGGTCAGAATGCCGCTGATGTAGGCCTTGGGAATCGTGCGTTTCGGGTCCTTGGCTTCTTCGGCAGCCATGGCGGCGCCTTCGATGGCGAGGAAGAACCAGATCGCGAACGGGATGGCAGCGAACATGCCGGCAATGGCGGGCGCACCAAACACATCCGAACCGGCCCAGCCATTGAGCGCGAAATTACTGAAGCTGAACGCCGGCGCGACCACGCCCATGAACACCAGCAATTCGGCCACTGCCAGTACACAAACAATCAGCTCGAACGTTGCCGCCAGTTTCACGCCGAGAATGTTCAGGCCCATAAACACAATGTACGCGCCAACCGCCGCGTGTTTCGGATCGAGCGCCGGAAACTGCACATTCAGATAAGCGCCAATCGCCAAGGCGATCGCCGGCGGCGCGAAGACGAATTCGATCAGCGTGGCCAGCCCGGCGATCAGCCCTCCTTTCTCACCGAATGCCCGGCGACTGTAAGCAAACGGTCCGCCCGCGTGAGGGATTGCGGTAGTGAGTTCGGTGAAGCTGAAGATAAAGCAGGTGTACATGGTGGCGACCATGAACGAGGTCACCAGAAAGCCCAGCGTACCGGCCACGCCCCAGCCGTAACTCCAGCCGAAGTATTCGCCGGAAATCACCAGCCCGACGGCAATGCCCCACAGGTGCAAGGTGCCCAGCGTGGGTTTGAGTTGTGTGTTCATGTGCATGCTCCCTGAACGGTTTGTAAAGCTCGGGGGAGGGTGTGTGCAGTGGGCGTGCCAGTCTTTGAGAACAGGTCGTAATGGGCTGAAAGCTGTCGTATCGGGGATGTTCGCTGCTCGATGGGCGCATTTTTGTGCGCCAGTTGGGTGCGATGGTGGCTGTGCTGCCGTCTTCGCGAGCAAGCCCGCTCCCACAGGGGGGCGCGAAGGGGCCGGCCCTGCTGGTGCAAAAACCACCTGTAACGCCCGCATAAACCCACTCTTTACGCTTTCTTTATGCCCAGCCAACCCCCTCGCTCTCGTTCCTTTACAGCCTCCTTTCCGACAATGCCTGCACACACGGCAATACGCCGTAACACGGAGATCTTCCATGAGCGTTCTGGACGGGGTGTCACTGTTTTTGGCAGTGGGGCTGTTCACTTATCTGTTGGTTGCGCTGTTGCGCGCGGATCGGAACTAGGAGCGGCTATGCACAGTTATGACTATTGGCTGATCCTCGCGTTTTTCGCGGTGGTCTTGCTGCCGGCGCCGTTTCTCGGGCGCTTCTACTACAAAGTGATGGAAGGCCAGCGCACCTGGTTGACGCCGATTCTTGGCCCGGTCGAGCGCGGTTGCTATCGCGTCGCCGGGGTCGATCCGCAGGCTGAACAGAGCTGGCAGAAGTACGCGCTGGCGCTGCTGGCGTTCAACCTGGCCGGTTTCCTTGTGCTGTTCTCGCTCCTGTTGTTCCAGGATCATCTGCCGCTGAACCCGCTGAACCCGCAGAACCTGCCGGGCATGGAATGGACACAAGCGTTCAACACCGCGGTCAGTTTCATGACCAATACCAACTGGCAGTCCTACAGCGGCGAAGCGTCTCTGAGCTACCTGAGTCAGATGGTTGGCCTGACCGTGCAGAACTTCGTCAGCGCCGCGACCGGCCTGGCCGTGCTGGTGGCGCTGTGCCGTGGTATCGGTCGCAAGTCGGCGAAAACCCTCGGCAACTTCTGGGTCGACATGACCCGCGCCACCCTCTACGGCCTGCTGCCGCTGTGCCTGCTGCTGGCACTGTTTCTGGTCTGGCAGGGCGTGCCGCAGACCTTCGCGCATTATGTGAATGCGGTGACGATGCAGGGCGTTGATCAAGTGATCCCGCTCGGCCCGGCCGCCAGCCAGATTGCGATCAAGCAACTGGGCACCAACGGTGGCGGTTTCTTCGGCGTCAACTCGGCGCACCCGTTCGAGAACCCGAGCGCCTGGAGCAATTTGTTCGAGGTGTCTTCGATCATTTTGATTCCGGCAGCGCTGGTCTTTACCTTCGGCCACTACGTCAAAGACCTGCGTCAGAGCCGCGCGATCATCGCCTGCATGCTCGCTCTGTTTCTGATCGGCGGCGCGACTTCGTTGTGGGCCGAGTACCAACCCAATTCGGCGCTGAACAACGTCGCCGTCGAACAGACCGCACCACTGGAAGGCAAGGAAGCGCGCTTTGGCACCACCGCCACGGTGCTGTGGTCGGTAACCACCACCGCCGCGTCGAACGGTTCGGTCAACGGTATGCATGACAGCCTCAGTCCGCTCAGCGGCATGGTTGCGCTGGTCAACATGATGGTCGGCGAAGTGATCTTCGGCGGTGTCGGTGCGGGTCTCTACGGCATGTTGCTCAACGTGCTGATCGCGGTGTTCCTCGCCGGCCTGATGATTGGCCGCACACCGGAATATCTGGGCAAGAAACTCCAGGCGCGCGAAGTGCAGTTGTTGGTGGTCACGTTGCTGGTGATGCCGATTGGCGTGCTGGTGCTCGGTGCGATTGCCGCGAGCCTGCCAGGTCCGGTGGCCGCAGTGACGAACCCCGGGCCACACGGTTTCAGCCAGTTGCTCTACGCCTACACCTCGGCCAGCGCGAACAACGGTTCGGCGTTCGCCGGCTTCGGTGCCAACACCCCGTATCACAACCTGATGCTGGGCTTTGGCATGTTGCTCGGCCGCTTCGGTTACATCCTCCCGGTGCTGGCACTGGCTGGCAGCCTGGCGATGAAGAAGACCGCACCGATTAGCCAGAACAGCTTCCCGACTCATGGCCCGCTGTTCGTGACCCTGTTGACCGTGACCATTTTGCTGGTGGGCGGCCTGACCTTCTTGCCGACCCTCGCATTGGGCCCAATCGCCGAACATTTGAGCATGGCTGCCTTTGGTATAGGGAGCTGAGGAGTCAATGATGAATATGCCCGCAATCAAACCCGTTGCCGTCAAAGCACCGGAACAAGCGAAAACCGCGATCTCGGCCCTGTGGCGCCCGGCGCTGGTGCAAGCTTTCGTCAAGCTCGACCCTCGGCAGTTGGCGCGTTCGCCGGTGATGCTGGTGGTCGAACTGACCGCCATTTTCACCACCGTGCTGTGCTTCATTCCAGACAGTCAGGTGCCGACCTTCGTTGCCGCGCAGATCGCCCTGTGGCTGTGGTTCACCGTGCTGTTCGCCAACTTCGCCGAAGCCTTGGCTGAAGGTCGCGGCAAGGCCCGCGCCGACAGCCTCAAGGCCGGCAGCGAAGGCCTCAGCGCCCGGCGCAAACAGGCCGATGGCAGCTTTCAGGTCGTCCCGGCCACCAGCCTGCGCAAAGGCGATGTGGTGCGCGTCGATGCGGGGGAGATGATCCCCGGCGACGGCGAAGTCATCGAAGGGATCGCCGCGGTCAACGAAGCGGCAATTACCGGTGAATCGGCCCCGGTGATTCGCGAGTCCGGCGGCGACCGCTCAGCCGTCACCGGCAACACTCGCCTGGTGTCCGACTGGCTGCTGGTGGAGATCACCGCCAACCCCGGTGAATCGACCCTCGACCGCATGATCGCACTGGTCGAAGGCGCCAAGCGCCAGAAGACGCCGAACGAAGTGGCGTTGGACATCCTGCTGATCGGCCTCACCCTGATCTTCCTGTTGGTGGTGGTGACCCTACAGCCGTTCGCTCACTTCGCCCACGGCAGCCTGCCACTGGTGTTCCTGGTGGCGCTGCTGGTCACCTTGATTCCGACCACCATCGGCGGTTTGCTCTCGGCCATCGGTATCGCCGGGATGGATCGTCTGGTGCGGTTGAACGTGATCGCCAAGTCTGGCCGTGCAGTCGAAGCGGCAGGCGATGTGCATGTGCTGCTGCTCGACAAGACCGGTACCATCACCTTCGGCAACCGTCGTTGCAGCGCGGTGTATGCAGCGCCAGGCGTCAGTGCTCGCGATCTGGCTGAGGGCGCTTTGTTTGCCTCGCTGGCGGACGAAACCGCCGAAGGCAAGTCCATCGTTGAGTACCTGCGTGGTCTGCATCCGCAGCCTGAGCCGGCGCCGGAAACCCTGACCGCCGTGCCGTTCAGCGCCGAAACCCGCTTGTCCGGTGTCGATTATCAGGGCCGCGTGTATCGCAAAGGTGCGGTCGATTCGCTGCTGAGTTTCCTCGGGCAACCACGCGCCGATCTGGCCCCGGCCCTGTCGCGGGAAATCGACAGGATCGCCCAGAGCGGCGGTACGCCGTTGCTGGTTTGCGTCGACGGCAGGCTGCTTGGCGCGATCCATCTCAAGGACGTGGTCAAGCCGGGCATTCGCGAGCGCTTTGCCGAGCTGCGCAAACTGGGGATTCGCACGGTCATGGTTACCGGTGATAACCCGCTGACCGCTGCGGCCATCGCGGCTGAAGCGGGCGTTGATGACGTGCTCGCCGAAGCCACCCCGGAGAAGAAACTCGCGCGTATCCGCCTTGAGCAGAACGACGGTCGTCTGGTCGCGATGTGCGGCGACGGCGCCAACGACGCCCCGGCGCTGGCCCAGGCTGACGTCGGCATGGCGATGAACGACGGCACGCAAGCCGCACGCGAAGCAGCCAACATGGTCGATCTCGACAGCGACCCGACCAAGCTCTTGGACGTGGTGCAGATCGGCAAGGAATTGCTGGTGACACGCGGTGCGCTGACGACCTTTTCCATCGCCAATGACGTGGCCAAGTACTTCGCGATCCTGCCGGCGCTGTTCGCCTCGATCTACCCGCAACTGGGCGTGCTGAACATCATGCACCTGACCAGCCCGCAGAGCGCGATTCTGTCGGCCATTGTGTTTAACGCCTTGATCATTGTGGTGCTGATTCCGCTGGCCTTGCGTGGCGTACGCGTGCAGGCGGCGAGTGCGGCGGCGTTGCTGCGGCGCAATCTGTTGATCTATGGATTGGGCGGGATTGTGGTGCCGTTCGTGGCGATCAAAGCCATCGACATGCTGTTGACGGCGCTGCATCTGGTTTGACCCCTTGGCCAGCAGGCAGGCTCCCGCCTGTGCGATGCATTCCCTGTGGGAGCCCGTCCGCTGGCGATGAGGTCAACGTGTTCCACCTGACTTAACGCGGTATCTGCTGTTTGAATTCGAGGAATTTGAAATGTCCACAATGATACGTCCGGCCCTGAGCCTGCTGGTGCTGATGACCCTGGTTACCGGCGTTGCCTATCCGCTGGTGGTGACCGGTGTCGCGCACGTTGCGTTCCCCGATCAGGCCAACGGCAGTCTGGTGCACGATGCCGATGGCAAGGTGCGCGGCTCGTCACTGATCGCCCAGGATTTCGTCGGTGATGCCTGGTTCCATCCACGTCCTTCGGCGGGCGCGTTTGCGACCGTGTCCAGCAGCGCCAGCAACCTCGCGCCGAGCAATCCGGCGCTGGCCACGCGGGTGATCGACGACGCCAACAAACTGCAAGTTCCAGGGCAAGGCCCGGTGCCGCTGGCGCTGCTGACCACCTCCGGCAGCGGCCTCGATCCGCACTTGCCACCGGCGGCAATTGCCTATCAACTGGCGCGTGTCGCGGCAGCCCGCAACCTGCCGGTAGCGACCGTGCAGCAACTGCTCGATGCCCATATCGAACAGCCGCTGGTGGGGCCGCCGGTGGTGAACGTGCTGGAACTGAACATGGCGTTGGAAAAACTCTGAACCGGCGGCGCGGCCCTTCGCGAGCAGGCCACAACTGGCAACACATAAACATCTTACTGAAGAGATCAAGCATGAGCGACTCCGGCCGCGCCGACGCGCTGTTAGCAGACCTGCCTCGCGACGGCCGTGGCCGGCTCAAGGTTTTCCTCGGCGCCGCCCCCGGCGTTGGCAAGACCTACGCCATGCTCCAGGCCGCCCACACCCAACTGCGCCAAGGCGTGAAAGTCATTGCCGGTGTCGTCGAGACCCACGGTCGCGCTGAAACCGAAGCGCTACTCGGCGGCCTGCCGCAGCAACCGTTGGTGCGCTCGGAATACCGTGGCGTGATGCTCGAAGAAATGGACCTCGATGGCCTGCTTGCGGCCAAACCGAAACTGGTGCTGGTCGATGAACTGGCCCACAGCAACGCCCCCGGCAGCCGTCATACCAAACGCTGGCAAGACATCCAGGAACTGCTCGCCGCCGGCATCGACGTGTTCACCACGGTCAACGTCCAGCATCTGGAAAGCCTTAACGATCAGGTGCGCGGCATCACCGGCGTGCAGGTGCGTGAAACCTTGCCGGACTGGGTGCTGCAAGAGGCCTACGAACTGCTGCTGATCGACTTGCCGCCGCGTGAGTTGCTCGAGCGTCTGCGCGAAGGCAAGGTCTACGTGCCGGAGCAGGCGCGGGCCGCCATCGATGCCTTTTTCACCCAGACCAACCTCACCGCGTTGCGCGAATTGGCCATGCAAACCGCGGCGGCGCAAGTCGATAACGATCTTGCCCAAGGCTATCGCCAACTCGGCCAGGCCGCCCCGGCGGTTCGCGGTCGTTTGCTGGTGGGCGTCGATGGCGATACGCAGGCCGAACGCTTGGTGCGTCACGCCAGTCGGGTCGCGCAACGTCGGCATTTGCCGTGGAGTCTGGTGCACATCGACAACGGCGGTGTGCGCGACGAGCAATCGCGCTTGCGCCTGCAAAGTGCTCAGCAATTGGCCGAACGTCTGGGCGGTGAAGTGGTGTTGCTGCGTGCCGGTGAGGTGGCGAAAACCCTGATCCAGCATGCCGCCGAACGGCGTGCGAGTCTGTTGCTGGTTGGCCAGTCCCGCCCGCGTCTGCGTCGTCGTTTATTCGGGGGAGGGCTGGCCGCACGGTTGTTGCGTCAGGCCCCTGGCCTGGAAATCAACGTCCTCGACAGCGATCAGCAACAGCATCAACCACGCTTGCGATCAGCGCCGACATGGGTCTGGTTCGACTATGCGCTGGCGCTGTTGGCGACGGTGTTGGCCAGTGCCTTGGCGTGGGCGGTGTCGAGTGTGTTGGCGCTGCCGAACATCTCGCTGGTGTTCCTCGCGGCGGTGTTGTTGGTGGCAGTGCGCAGCAGCCTTGGCCCGGCGCTGGCCTGTGCGGCGCTGTCGTTTCTGACCTATGACTTTCTATTCATACCGCCGAATTTCTCTTTCAGTATTCAGCGTGAAGAAGACGTGCTGACGTTGCTGTTCTTCCTGCTGATGGCGGCGCTCACCGGCAACCTCGCGGCGCGTCAGCGTCGACAGTTGCAGGCGTTGCGCGACACGCAGGAAGAGACCAGCGAGCTGCTCGACCTGTCGCGCAAACTGACCGCCGCCACCGATCGCCAAGCGGTGGTTAACGCCGCCGCGCAGCACCTCAATGGCTGGAGCGATTTGCAACTGTGCCTGCTCAATCGCGACGGGCAGGGCGTCTGGACAGTCGAAACCGGCGCCCCGCTCGAATTGACCGAGTCCGAACGCGCTGCCGCCGATTGGGCCTGGCAGCACGATCAACCGGCCGGCATGGGCACCGGCACCCTGCCGCTCGGGCGTTGGTGGTGGTGGCCGCTTTCCGTCGAGGACGGCCCCTTGGCGTTGCTCGGTGTCTGTGCCAAAGAAGGCCAAACGTTGAGCGGGCAGCGGCGGCGCTTGCTGACGGCGTTGAGTCAACCGCTGGCGCAAGCGTTGGCCCGGGCGCAATTGGCCGATGATCTTGAAGCGGCGCGCTTGCACGGCGAAACCGAACAATTGCGCAGCGCCTTGCTGGCCTCGGTGTCCCACGACCTGCGCACGCCGCTGACGTCCATGCGCGGCAGCATCGACAGCCTGCTGGCGCTGGGCGAAGCGATCCCGCTGGAGGATCGCCGCGAACTGCTCGAAGGCACCCGCGATGAAGCCGAACGCCTCGACCGCTACATCCAGAACCTGCTGGACATGACGCGTCTGGGCCATGGTGCGTTGAAGCTGGCGCGGGATTGGGTGTCGCCGGCCGACATCGTCGGCAGTTCGCTCAATCGTCTGCGCGCCGTGCTGGCGCCGTTGCAGGTCAGCACCGATGTGCCGTCCGAGTTGCCGCTGCTGTTTGTGCATGCCGCGCTGATCGAGCAGGCACTGGTCAATGTGCTGGAAAACGCCGCACGGTTCTCGCCAAGCCACGGTCGCTTGCAACTGAGTGCGGGAGCGAATGACGACGAGATTTTCTTCTCGGTCAGCGATGAAGGGCCGGGTATTCCCGAAGACGAGCGGGCGAAGATTTTCGACATGTTCTACACCGCCGCCCGCGGTGATCGGGGCGGGCAGGGCACCGGTCTGGGGTTGGCGATTTGTCAGGGCATGGTCGGCGCTCACGGCGGGCGCATCAGCGTTGCCGACGGTATCGACGGACGCGGCACCTGCATCACCTTGCACCTGCCGTTGCAGACGCAACCGGGGATGGACAGTGAAGCCTGAATCCGACTGCGCTACTCTCTTGCCAATCCTTTGTGTTGATGTGAATTCATGAGCCAGACCGCGACCATTTTGGTCATCGACGACGAACCGCAGATCCGCAAATTCCTGCGCATCAGCCTGGCTTCCCAAGGCTACAAAGTGCTGGAGGCCGGCACCGGCGCCGAGGGGTTGGCGCAGGCGGCGCTGAACAAACCCGATCTGCTGGTGCTCGACCTCGGCCTGCCGGACATGGACGGCCAGCAAGTGCTGTGCGAGTTTCGTGAGTGGGCGACGACGCCGGTGCTGGTGCTGTCGGTGCGCGCCAGTGAAGGGCAGAAAGTCCAGGCGTTGGATGGTGGCGCCAATGACTACGTGACCAAGCCGTTCGGCATTCAGGAGTTTCTCGCCCGGGTGCGTGCATTGTTGCGTCAGGCGCCAGCGGGAGAGGTGCAGCAGGCCGCGCTGAGTTTCGGCCCGCTGACGGTGGATCTGGCCTACCGGCGCGTATTGCTCGACGGCGTCGAAGTGGCGCTGACCCGCAAGGAATACGCAGTGCTGGCGCAACTGGCGCGGCATCCGGGGCGGGTGATCACCCAGCAGCAATTGCTCAAGGACATCTGGGGGCCGACGCATACCGAGGACAGTCATTATCTGCGGATTGTCGTTGGGCATTTACGCCAGAAACTGGCAGATGATCCGACGCGGCCGCGGTTTATTGTGACGGAGGCGGGGGTGGGTTATCGGTTGCTGGAGCCGGAGGGCTCAATTGCTAGTGAAGGTTGCTGAGTAAAAGCTGAGCGTATTCTCCCCTATGCCATTCATCGGGACTGTCATTTCTATCAGGTGCCAATTGTCCATTGCCGGTTGTAGGTTCTTCTTGTCGAACTCGCCACACTCAAACAGTGTGCGAATCGGTGATGAACTCAATCAGCGTAAAGCGGAGCACCTATGGACGGCCTAAAAAAATTTGAAATGGATGAATCTGATGCTTCCATAACAGGATCAGCTCATTCTTTGCAGGCTCATTCTGGTTTGATGCCTCAAGCATCTCCGGATACGATTTTTCAGCGCAAGCCTACCGGCGGCAAAGAACCGTACACCTACAAGGTTCGCGATCCACGCATTGCACATGTTGATGATCAGGGGCTTGTCACCGCACTCAGTTCGGGTCAGGTCAGAGTGACGGCTTCAGATGCGACAGGGCAGGAGAAAAGCTACGTATTGAGCATTCCTAACGGTTATCGCTATTTCTCTTTTGGCGCGGGGCGATTGAGCAACTTACAAAGCGATGCGAACCGCGAAAGAGTCAGGTTGGCAGATATCAATGAGTTGAGGATTCTTTATCAGCGCTTTGGCTATGCGTGGCCGTTGAACGATGGGCAGTTCTGGTCGACGACGGGATCTGCTGATAAGCCAGAGCCTGCGCCTCCATATCCCATTGAAACGGGGAACAATGTGTACACGAAAAACATGAAAACCGGTGTCGAGCAGACAAATGACACGGGTCATGTTTTTGATTCCCTGGGCAGAAACCTGTAACGGTTTGCTTTCGGTGAGTGAACGCTGTTCAGGGAGCTGGTAACCAGGCCCCTGAACCATGCATTGCAGCTGCGTCGGTGCGCTCATCCCTGCTCGCTGTCATATCGATCCAGCGTATCCCGAGCAATTTCTCTGCCCAGTGCGATCAACTCCGGCGCTTTGTAGAACTCGAAAAACCGGCAAACCCGCTTCGGTACGTTGATCAGGATATCCGGTGGGTACCCGGCGATCTTGTACTGCGCCAGCGAGGTCTGCATCACCTCGAAGCTCTGGTTGATCAAGTCCAGCAATGATGCCGGTCCGACGTTATCGATGATGAACGAGCCAGTTGCGGATTTCGGTGCGCCTTCGCGTTCGGGCGCGGCAGCGGGTTGTTGGGCTTCGGGTTCGGCACCTTCGAGCCACGGATTGATGTCCGCCGCTTCGGCCCTCAGGGCTTCCTGTTCCAGGCGCAGTAATTGTTCGGCCTGGGTGCGACGGAACGGCATCTTCGAACCCAGCGAACTGATCAAACTGTCGAAGCGCGAGCGAAACGCCGGCGGACGCTGGATCACCGGCAGTTTGTAATGCCCCTGGTTGGTCGAGTTGAGATTGACCGCGATGATCAGATCACAGTGGCTGGACACCACCGGCACGATCGGCAGCGGATTGAGAATCCCGCCATCCACCAGCATGCGGTTGCCCTGCATCACTGGAGTGAACAGGCTGGGAATCGCCGCTGAGGCACGCATGGCCTGGTGCAGGCAGCCTTCCTGGAACCAGATTTCCTGTTGATTGGTGAGGTCGGCGGCGACGGCGGTGTAGGGGATGCGCAGGTCTTCGATGTTGATTTCGCCGACGATCTTGCGGATCTGGCCGAAGACTTTCTCGCCACGAATCGCTCCCAGGCGAAAACTCACGTCCACGAGCCGCAGCACGTCGAGGTAATCCAGCCTTTCGATCCAGTTGCGATATTCGTCGAGTTTGCCGGCGGCGTAGATACCGCCGACCACGGCCCCCATCGAACATCCGGCAATGCAGGCGATTTCGTAGCCGCGCTTTTCGATTTCTTCAATGACGCCGATATGGGCATAGCCCCGGGCACCACCGGAGCCCAGCACGAGTGCGACACGCTTTTTCATCAAACTTCCTCCCGACAAGTGGCCACAATGCACTCATCGAGCGGGCGGCTCAATCGCCAGGGTCGTTCAGTGCGCCGGGAGCGTCGTTTTTTGCGGCGGCGTGTTCCTCTGGCGCTATTCTCTTTACCCGCGCGGTTTCATATGCAGGTCAGGCACTTTTTCGCGGCCTGACCGTCTTAACTGCACGACTGTTGACCTAACCTTGAGGTGTGAGTGATGAAAGCCTGGATCTGTGTGCCGTTGATTGCATTGGCATTGGCATTGGCATTGGCCGGTTGCGCCGGTAAAACCGCTTACCGCGACAGTTGCGGCAGCCAACTCGACACCGCTTGGCATGAGCTGGACCTGGCCAAGGCTGAAGGCTTTGCCGGTACCGTCAGTTACTCCAAAGCCTTGTCGCTCCTGACAGCCGCCAAGACCCAGCAACAATTCGAGGGTTTCGAGGGTTGCAGCAAGAAAGCCGAGAAGGCGCGTTTCTATATTCGCGAATCCCGTGCCGGACGCTAAGCTGCTGACATAGCGCAGGGAGGCGGTTTTGCCATGTCGGCAGACGCTTCCCCCGAGCCATTTGAATCAGGAGCAAGTGATGTCAGCGTTGGTTGACCGGTTGGTGGCCCATGTTCTGAGCCTGGAAGTGCGACTGCTGGCCTGTCAGGCGCGGTTGACTGCCCGGACCGACCCCGAGGCGTTGCACGATTTGCGCACGACGGTGCGCCGCTTGCGCAGCCTGTTGCGGCCCTTGCGTGGCTTGCCGGGTGTGGAGCAACTTGAGGGCGCCGCTTCGGCCGTCGGTCAATTGACCACGCCGTGGCGTGACCGTGAGGTGCTGGCGGCGTACTTGCTCCAGCACGATCAACCCGAAGCCGCGCAACGGCGCATGGCAAAGATGGCCGAGGCCTATCCGACGCTGGCGGCGAGCAGCGAGGTGGCTTCGCTGTTGATGATTCTCGACGCGTTCCCGCGTTTTCTGCGTGCGTCCCAGCGTCAGGGGTTGCTCAAGGGGCTGGAAAAACGCATCGAAAAACGCCTCGGCAAGCAATGGAAAAAACTCGATGAGGCGCTGCACGATCCGGCCCACGACCGTCATCGCCTGCGCTTGCTGATCAAGCGTGTGCGTTATGGCATCGAGGCCTACCCTGAACTGGACCGTTTGCCGCAAGCGGCGCTGGCGCGCTTGAAGTCGGCGCAAGGCGCCTTGGGCGATTGGCACGATTGCTGGCAGTGGCTGGCAAAAGCCGAACAGGAAGCGGATCTGCAGCCCTGCGTCGCGACGTGGCGGGCGACCATGATCAAAGCCGAGAGCAAGGCCGATCGCGTACTCGAAAAACTCAGTTCAACCTGCTTCAAATAATCCTCAAACCTGCCTGCATCCACTGTCACTGTGTGGGCGGGCTTCATCCTGTCCGAGATGTCAGTCTATTTGACCGGAATAGACGCTGCGGCGCTCTGCCTGGCTGGTTAAGATCCCTGCATTCACTTTTCGTTTTCTGAGGTTGCCATGCGCTTTTGCGATTTGCTCGAAGCGGTCCGCCGCGAACCGGAACTGACCATCCCTGCCGAATGGGCACAGGGCCGCGCCAGTTTCGGTGGCCTGGTGGCTGCGCTGCAATACGAAGCCATGCGCGCGAAGGTGCCTGCCGATCGCCCGGTGCGTTCGCTGGCGATCACGTTTGCCGGTCCGGTCGAGCCCGAAGTCCCGGTGACTTTTCAAGTCGATGTGCTGCGTGAAGGCAAAGCCGTCAGCCAGGTGTTGGGCCGGGCCATGCAGAACGGTCAGGTGGTGACGCTGGTGCAAGGCAGCTTCGGCGCCTCGCGAGCGTCGGAAGTGGCCGTGCCAGCCCTTCCTGCCCCCGAGATGAAGCCTTTGGACGACTGCCAGGAACTGCCGTACATCAAAGGTGTGACCCCTGAGTTCATGCGCCACCTGGCGATGCGCTGGAGTGTCGGTGGCCTGCCATTCACGGGCAATACATCGCGAGACATGGGCGGTTGGGTGCGTTTGCGTGGCGATGTGAAGGACGAACCTGTCACTGAATCGCACATTCTGGCGCTGGTGGACGCATGGCCGCCGTCATTGTTACCGCACCTGAAGAAAGTGGCGGCGGGCAGTACGCTGACCTGGACCGTCGAATTCGTGCAGCCGTTGCGCGATGTAAGCACGCTGGACTGGTGCAAATATCGGGTGGAAACCGAGTACGCCGCCGACGGTTACGGGCATGCCGCCGCCAAGCTCTGGAGTGCTGAAGGGGAACTGATCGCGATGAGCCGCCAGACCGTCACGATTTTTGCCTGAAGCCCGCAACGCGGGCTTACGCCTCCAGGTTGTGGTTACGGCGCTGCAAACCCAGTGCCGCAACGACGCCAACCACGCCAATGGCCACGTTGGCCAGGCTCAAGCTGAACACCCCGGACACGATCAAAAGAAACGCAACGATAAACAAAGGTACGGCAATCAGTTGCAGCGCCTGGTGGGTCGATTGCTGCTGATTGGTCGGGTACACGCGCCATTGCCACGCGGGAAGGTTGGGATGACGTTTGCCCATGTTGACTACTCCTCGATCCATGTTGAACACATGGGTTGAAGCATAGGCCGGAGTGGGAAGGTCGGCGAATCAAGCTTGGCTATGGACGCGATAGGGACGACGCCGGGATGCGATGTTGGCCGATCTGACGCCTTCGCGAGCAAACCCGCTCCCGCAGGGAACTGTGTCGTTCACAAGTTCAATGTGGAAGCGAGCTTGCTCGCGAAGAGGCCCTCAGAGTTTCAACTGCCCAATCGCCTTGCTCAGCTCTCCAGCCAGTTTCGCCAGCTCATTACTGGTCGTCGCTGAATCCACGGTCTGCTGCACGGTGTTTTCGGTCACATCACGGATACTCACCACCGCGCGATTCATGTCCTCGGCCACTTGGCTCTGTTGCTCCGCCGCCACGGCGATCTGCGTATTGCTT
Organism: Pseudomonas sp. NPDC087614; assembly: GCF_044743485.1. Taxonomy (NCBI): domain Bacteria; kingdom Pseudomonadati; phylum Pseudomonadota; class Gammaproteobacteria; order Pseudomonadales; family Pseudomonadaceae; genus Pseudomonas; species Pseudomonas sp. NPDC087614. The sequence goes on from NZ_JBIUWN010000003.1 coordinate 25,004, forward strand.
TCACGCATCTGTGCCACTGCGCCGGTGATATGCGCCAATGCTTCGCCAGCCTCCTGCGCTTGCTGCACACAGTCGTCGGCCTTGTACGAACTCTCCTGCATGAAATCCACCGCATCGCGCGTGCCGGCCTGCAAAGCGCAAACCATGGTGGTGATCTCGTCGGTCGAGGTCTGCACCCGTTTGGCGAGGTTGCGAACTTCATCGGCCACCACGGCAAAACCACGGCCCATTTCGCCGGCCCGTGCAGCCTCAATGGCGGCGTTGAGCGCCAGCAAATTGGTTTGCTCGGCGATGCTGTGAATCACGCTGACCACGCCGTTGATCTTTTGACTGTCCTCGGCCAGGCGCTGGATCATCTCGGCGGTCTGTTGTACACCGCTGGACAGGCCGGCAATCGAATGCTGCACCCGTGCAACCACTTGCTGACCGCTACCAGCCAGGCCGTCGGCGGTCTGCGACAGATCGCGAGTGGCGCCCGCGTGCTGGGCGATGTGATAAACCGTGGCAGTCATCTCGTTGATCGCGGTGGCCGCCTGATCGGTTTCGCTTTGCTGGCCGAGCATGCCGTGGCGCACTTCGTTCATGCTCGACGCCAGACGCGCAGCGCCGACATCCAGTTGCTGCGCAGTGTTGGCAACGGTGGTGACGACGCGCTGATAACCGGCCTGCATCGCGTTGAACGCGTTGGTCATCTGCCCGACCTCATCCTTTCCGGCCAGCGGTACACGGGCTGAAAGATCGCCGCTTTTTTCAACGTGCAACATCACGTCTTTCAACGTGTTGAGCTGGCTGAGCAGGAAGCGGATCAACAACTGCGAAGCGCCGAGCATCGCCAGCATCAGGATGAACACCGCCACGGCATAGTTGGCGAAGCGCTCGCCGAACACTTGCGTCAGGCTTGGGCCGTAGGCGATGACTGCTACTTGCTGGCCGTCGGCACGGCTGAACACTTCGGCGCCCATCAGCGGGTTGTCGCCGAACAGTGGCAGGTGGTTGATCTCGTTCCAGCCGTTGTTGTCGGTGATCTCCAGCAGCGGTTGATCGTGGAGGCGTGGCGCCTCCCCGCGTTTGAAGGTCAGCACTTGATCGGCCTGGGGCAGCGCCTGCCCGGCCGGCCAGGCCTTGAGCAAGTGCGCCTGGGCTTGCGCCGACGCTTGTGACGCGAGACTGCGGGCCTGTTGTTCGAGCTGTACGGCGTACAACACCAGCAACAGGGTGGTGACGAAGGCGACCGCGTTGACCGCCCAGAATTTGTATTTCAGCGAGATATTGCTAAGCCAGGCACCCATGGAGGTTTTCTCTGATAGCGGAAACAGCATTGGCAAGGTGCCAGCATTGTGCCGCTATGCAGCTCTGGAAATCTTGATGTGTGTCAACAGCCGATGCTGTCCGGCTGTGCTCGCAAAAGCGTTGTGTCAGTCGCTATTTATTTATCTGACTCAGCGCTCTCGCGAGCAAGCCCGCTCCCACAATGGTTGTTGTGTGTGTCAGGGGAGGGAGGGGAGGTTGAAGAATGCCCGGGCACAAGCGGTCGAATGCGCGGCGAGGTCTTCCTCGGTTTCACCCCGGTGCAACGCCACTTCGCGCAGCACTTCGGTCAGGTACGCCGGTTCATTGCGGCCATTCTTCGGTTTCGGGCGCAGGGTGCGCGGTAACAAGTAAGGCGCATCGCTTTCCAGCATCAGCCGGCCGCGCTTGATCTCTTTGACTAATGGATGCAAGTGCGTGCCCCGGCGCTCGTCGCAAATCCAGCCCGTGATGCCAATATGCAGATCCAGATCGAGGTAGCTGTACAACGCCTTCTGCTCGCCGGTAAAGCAATGCACCACGGCCGCAGGAAGTTGATCGCGGAAGTCCTTGAGTATCTCCAGCAGGCGCACACTGGCGTCGCGCTCATGCAGGAACACCGGCAATTGCAGCTCAACGGCCATTGCCAGATGTTCTTCGAGGACTTTTTCCTGTTGGGTGCGCGGTGAGAAATCGCGGTTGAAATCCAGTCCGCATTCGCCCACGGCGACCACGTTGGCTTCTTTGAGCAGGCTGCGCAGGCGCCGGGCGCTGTCGGCATTCCAGTCACTGGCTGAGTGCGGGTGAATCCCGGCCGTTGCAAACAGCCGTTGCCCACTGTCATCCAGTTGCTGGCACAGTTCCAGTGCCTGTTCGCTCCCCTCGACACTGGTGCCGGTCAGCACCAGTTGGCTGACCCCGGCGGTGTAGGCGCGGTCGAGTACGGCCTGGTGTTTGTCGGCGAAACTTGGGTTGGTCAGGTTGACGCCGATATCGATGAGTTGCATGGTTGCTACCTCGGGCCGAAGGCCGGAAAGCATACCAGAGCTGTAGATTCATCATAAAAGCCAAGAACTACAACGGCTTATGACTGTCTGTTGAGGCCGCTAGACGGCTTGTGTTGGTATGGTGGCCACTACTGTGCCACTCTCTCGCACTTTGCCAGCGCTCCTGGCGCTCTGTTTTCGTCGGCGATTTTGCCTCTCAGCGGTGAAATCGCCCCGTATTCTTTCCGGAGAGTGGATGATTCGTCCCTCGGTTTTGCTGCTGTTGTGTGGATCGTTACTGCTGCCGATGGCGGCGGTAGCGCGCCTGCCCGGGCCGCTGCAAGCCGTGCCGGCCGCCAAGGTGCGTGACTTGTCCGAGATTCGCGGCAGTCGCGTGCTGCGGGTGCTGGTCAACCAGAGTCGTAACAGCTCCGGCGAAGTCCAGGGGCAGGCCATCGGCGTCGAATACCATCGCCTGCGCGCCTTCGAGCAATACCTCAACGGCCATGCGCGTGACGGCCAGGAAATCACCCTCAAGATCATTCCCAAAGCCAAGGATCAACTGCTCGGTGCCTTGCAGCGCGGTGAGGGTGATCTGGTGGCGCCCGGTGAATTGCTTGATTTGCAAGCCGGCCGTGCGGTCGCCAGCAGTGAGCCGATAGCCAGCGACGTGCCGCTGGTGCTGGTCGGCATCAAGGGCGAGCGGCGCTACACCAGGCTTGAGCAACTCGCCGGCAAAACCCTCGCCTTGCCCACCGGCAGTGCGGCCGGGGAAGCGGTCAGCCAACTCAATCAGAAGCTGGCGCTGCATAAGCTGGCGCCGATCAAGATTGAATGGGTCGATCCGACACTGGCGGTCGAGGATGTACTGGAAATGGTCCAGGGCGGCATCTTTCACCTGACCATCGTCGAGCAACCGATTGCCGAGCGCTGGGGCAAGATCCTGCCCAAGCTGCGTGTTGAGCGGCAACTGAGGATCGGCGATCCCGGCGAGGAATACTGGTTCGTGCGCCGGGATGCATCGATGCTGCGGGCGAGCATTGATCGCTTCCTCAGCGGTTACAAGAAGCCGTCGAACGAAGATGTAGCGTTTCTGCGCATCTATCGCCGTCTGTATAAAGTCCACTATCCATTGGCCAAGGCCGACCGTCAGCGTCTGGAGAAACTGCGCCCCGTGCTGCAAAAGCATGCCACGGCGCAGAACATGGACTGGCTGAACCTGGCAGCGTTGGCATTCAAAGAGTCGCGCTTGCAGCCCAGTGCCCGCAGCGGCAGTGGCCCGACCGGGCTGATGCAGATCACCCCGTCCGCAGCGCGGCGGGTCGGTGTGAACAATATTCAGAATCTCGATGCGAATGTGCAGGCTGGGGCCAAATACCTGGCGATGATCCGCCGCAAGTTCTTCGCCAGCCCCAAGCTCAATGAGCGCGAGCGCATGGCGTTCACGCTGGCGGCTTACAACATCGGGCCGGAGCGGGTCCAGGGTATGCGTGCCGAGGCCCGGCGGCGGGGGCTAAATCCTGATCAGTGGTTCTTCCAGGTCGAGCGCATTGCCATGGAGCAGGTGGGAATGGGGCCGGTCAGCTATGTTAATAGCGTGAACAAGTATTACTTGGCCTTCGACCGGGAGCGGGAATCATTGGAGCTCGGTGGGCCGAAAGTTGTCTCACGCAAATAATCTAATAATTCGATTGTTATGGCGAAATATTTGCGCTTTTAACATAGAATTTACTGATTAATATAGCGGCCAATCCACACACACTTCTCGCAAAACAAGGAATGCCCCATGAGCTCTCTGATCAATAAGGTTCTGTTCACCCGCGCAGGCTACGGCTTGACCCTTCTGCGCATCGCTGTCGGCGTGATCTTCGCTGCCCACGGCTCGCAGAAACTCTTCGGTCTGTTCGGCGGTTACGGTCTGGCTGGCACTGCGCAGTACATGGAAAGCCTGGGTCTGACGCCTGGGTATGTGATGGCCACGCTGGCCGGCGGTACCGAGTTCTTCGCCGGTCTGGCCTTGATCATCGGCCTGCTGGTTCGTCCGGCGGCGCTGGGCCTGACGTTCCTGTCGCTGGTTGCGATCTTCACCGTGCACATCAGCAACGGTCTGTTCATGGCCAACAACGGTTACGAGTTCGCTCTGGCGTTGCTCGGTGGCAGCCTTGCCGTTCTGATCGAAGGTGCTGGCAAGCTCTCGGTGGATCGCGCCATCGCCGGTTGAGCGCTCTGACTCACGCCTAAGGCTCGCATTGTGCGAGCCTTTTTTGTTGCGGCTGATTCTTGACACTGATCGGTCACGTTCTCTAGGATGCTGCTCATGCGCCGATTTAAACAGCTACTTGCGGGGCGCCAGGTGACTACAACAGTTGCCGTCAGAAGCCGGAACAGGGCTTCGAAATACCGCTAAAGCGCTGGTTCGGTGTTGCCTCTCACCTGCCACGCAGACTTTTGAGGCAGAGACACGACACGATGAATGCACTACGCCCTCCAGCACGTCCCGCGCCGATCACGGCACATATCACCCAACGCAATCCAAAAATCCTGCTTGGCGGCAAACATCAGCCGACGCTGTTGCGTTATCTCGATGGCTGGCCACGTCGCAGCGGCGGCCCCGCCGCGTTCCTGATCCAGTTTGTCGAGGACGGCGAGTCGCTGGCACGGTTTGCCACTGACAGTTTTGATCTGGCCGTGATTCAGGCGCCGAGCCAGGAAGACGTGCCGCACATGATCACGCAACTGGTTCGCGTCGCACGGCAAGGCTTGATTACCCGTCGCTAGGGTTTTCAGGGGTAGTCGATGGCCACGATGTACACGAACTGTTCGCCAGTCGGTGTCTGTACCCGCACTTCTGCGTCGAGCGCCTTGCCGATCAGGGCGCGGGCCAGCGGCGAGTCGATGCTGATCAGGCCCAGTTTCAAATCCAGTTCATCCGGGCCGACGATGCGGTAGCGCGATGGCTTGCCGTCTTCGTCTTCGATGGTCACCCAGGCGCCGAAGTAGACCTTGTTCGGGTCGCTGGGCTTTTCGCTGACAACCTTCAACGCTTCCAGCCGTTTGGTGAGGAAGCGCACACGGCTGTCGATCTCGCGCAGCATCTTTTTGCCGTAGGTGTATTCAGCGTTCTCCGAGCGATCACCCTGAGCCGCCGCCTCGCTGACCGACTGCGTGACCTGTGGACGGCGCACATGCCACAGTTCATGGAATTCAGCGCGCATCCGCGCTTCACCTTCGGGGGTAATCAGCGCGGTGCCGGCGGTACGGGGAGGGCGATAACGGCTCATGGCAATTTCTTGTGAGTTAGACGGCTGGAGTCTATCAACCCTCGCGCAACACTGTCAGCGGACTTGCGTTGAGTGCCCGACGTGTACCGAAGACGCCCGCGCCCCCGATCAGCGCCGCGCCAATCAGCGGTAGCACCAGCAGCCACGGGTGCGGATGCCACGGCAGATCGAAGGCGTATCGATACAGCACCAGGCTCACCGCTTCCGAACCAATGGCCGCGAGCAGTCCGCTGACCGCGCCGAGCAAACCGAACTCAATGCGACGTGCCTTGATCAGCAACTGCCGCTCCGCGCCCAGTGCTCTTAGCAATGCACCTTGGCGAATACGCTCATCCAGCGTTGCCTGCAACCCGGAAAACAGCACTGCCATTCCCGCCGCCAACACAAACAACAACACGTACTCCACAGCCAGCGTGACCTGGGCGAGAATGCTGCGCAGTTGTTCGAGCAGGGCTTCGACCTGAAGAATGGTCACAGCCGGGAAGGCCCGCGACAGATCGACGATCTGCTGGTCGTGTCCAAGCGCCAGATAGAAGCTGGTCAGGTAGGTCGCCGGCAAATCCTTCAATGTGCCAGGCTGGAAGATCATGAAGAAGTTCGGCTGGAAATTGTCCCAGTTGATCTCGCGCAGGCTGGTGACCTTCGCTTCTCGATTGACCCCGCCAACGCTGAACACCATGTGATCGCCGAGTTTGAGCTTGAGGCTCTCGGCGACCTTGCCTTCCACCGACACCCCGGGAACATCGTCAGAGGGCTGTTCAGTCCACCACGACCCGGCGGTGAGCTTATTGCCGGGCGGCAAGTCGGCGGCCCAGGTCAGGCTCAAGTCGCGTTGAATGGCGCGGTCGCCAGCAGAGTCCTTGCTGACGATCTGCTGCACCGCTTCGCCATTGATGCTGATCAGGCGCCCCGGCACCACCGGATACAGCGGCGCCGCTTGCGCTGACACGTTGATCAGGTGATCGGTAAAGGCCTGTTTGTCGGCTGGCAAAATGTTCAGGGCAAAATAGTTGGGGGCATTTTTCGGCAGTTGATTTTGCCAGGTGTCGAGCAGTTCGCCGCGCAGCAGGGCGATCAAGGCCATGGACAGCAGGATCAGCCCGAATGCCAGCGATTGGCCGGCTGCTGCGAGCGGATGACGCAGCAATTGACCCAGGCCCAGACGCCACGGCAAAGAAGCACGGGCGAGCATGCGCCGCAGGCTTTTGAGCAACAACAGAAGCAAGCCACCCAACACCAATGCGGCGACCACGCCACCGCCGAGCAAGGCAAACGTCAGCAACAGATCAAGGCTCAGGCGCCACATGATCAGGCCCAGCGCGCCGAGCGCCGCGCCATAGACCATCCAGGTGCTCGACGGGATCGGGAGCATGTCGCGGCGCAAGACTCGCAACGGCGGCACTCGTCCCAACGCCGCCAGTGGCGGCAGCGCGAACCCGGCCAGTGCCACCAGCCCGGTCGCGATCCCGGCAAGGGCCGGAAACAGGCCACCTGGCGGAACATCACTCGGCAGCAGATCATGCAACAGCGCGAACAAGCCCAGTTGCGCCAGCCAACCGAGTAACGCACCACTGAGGGCGGCGAACAGCCCAAGTGCCGTCAGTTGAATACTGAACAGCAACATGGTTTCCTGTCGCGACAAGCCGAGGCAGCGCAGTAATGCACTGGCATCGAAACGGCGACTGGCAAAACGGTTTGCCGACAACGCCACCGCCACGCCAGCCAGCAGCACCGCGACCAGGCTGGCCATGTTCAGATAGCGCTCGGCCTTGCCCAGCGCGCCGCCAATCTGCCGATTGCCGTCGCGGGCATCTTGAATCCGCTGATTCGCTGCCAGCCCTGGCTTGATCAGTTGTCGATAGGTTTGCAGTGCTTGCGGTTCGCCGCGCCACAGTTCGCGATAGCTCACTCGGCTACCGGGCTGCACCACGCCGGTCGCGGCGAGATCGTCGAGGTTGATCAGCACGCGTGGCGTCAGGCTATAAAAGTTACCGGCTCTGTCCGGTTCGTAAGTCAGTACCCGTGTCAGCTTCAGGGGCTTCATGCCGACGTCGATGCTGTCGCCGATCTTCAGGTCCAGCGCGGTCAGCAGGCGTGACTCGACCCAGGCTTCGCCGGGCTGGGGTTCGCCTCCGGGCTCTTCAGTTGCGAAGGGGGCCGGGGCGCTTTTCAGTTCACCGCGTAATGGATAGGCGCCGTCTACCGCTTTGATGCTCGACAACTGAATGCCGTTGTCGGTCGCGATGACACTGGAAAATTCCACGACCTGCGCGTGATCAAGGCGTAATTCGGTGCCGATTCTGATTTGTTCCTGACGGGCCGGTGAGCTGCCTTCCAGTACCAGGTCGGCGCCGAGAAACTCGGTAGCGCGCAGCATCATGGCGCCATTGAGGCGGGCACCGAAATAGCCGATGGCGGTACTTGCCGCTACGGCGACCACCAAGGCGAAGAACAACACCCGCAGTTCTCCGGCGCGGGCATCGCGCATGAGTTGACGGATGGCGAGACTCAACAGACGCAACAGCGGCAGGCGTGCCATCAAGGCTCCAGAGGGGCGACCAACAGCCCGGCTTCAAGTCGGATCAGGCGCCGGCATCGATGGGCCAGGCGTTCGTCGTGGGTCACCAGCACCAGTGTGGTGCCGCGCTCCTTGTTCAATTCGAACAGCAAATCGCTGATGCGCTCGCCGGTGTGGCTGTCGAGGTTGCCGGTGGGTTCGTCAGCGAACAGCACGTCAGGCTCGGCGGCAAAGGCTCGGGCAATCGCCACGCGCTGTTGTTCGCCGCCCGAGAGCTGGCGCGGCGAGTGAGTCAGACGCTGGCCGAGGCCGACCCGTTGCAGCAATTCAGTGGCGCGCTCGCGGGCATCTTTACGGCCATCAAGCTCAAGCGGCAGCATGACGTTTTCCAGCGCGTTGAGACTGTCGAGCAATTGAAACGATTGAAAGACGAAACCCACATGTTCGGCACGCACCCGAGCGCGCTGGTCTTCGTCTAGATTACCCAGACTCTGGCCGGCGAGGGTGACTTCGCCGCGGCTCGGTAAATCGAGACCGGCAAGCAGGCCGAGGAGGGTGGATTTGCCGGAACCGGACGCGCCGACGATGGCCAGGCTGTCGCCCTTGTTCAGTTCCAGGCTGAGTTCGTGCAGGATAGTCAGTTCACCTTCCGCGCTGGGAACCACTTTGCTGAGGTTCTTCGCGGTGAGAATGCTGCGCCCATGGAGAATCCGATGCGTGTGTGGTTTTTGAGTGCTGGCCTGGCCTTGATGTGCATGGCCCAGAACGCAGCGGCGGGTACTGTCCTGATCGTTGGGGATAGTATCAGCGCCGGTTTCGGGCTGGATACCCGCTTGGGATGGGTCTCGTTGCTCGAGCAACGGCTCAAACAGGAGGGTTTCGACGACAAAGTAGTGAATGCCTCCATCAGTGGTGACACCAGTGCCGGAGGCCAGGCGCGGCTGCCCGCGCTGCTTGCAGAGCATAAGCCCGACCTGGTGATCCTCGAACTGGGTGGCAACGATGGCTTGCGCGGAATGCCGCCAATTCAATTGCAACAAAATCTTGCTTCGATGATCGACAGCTCCCGCCAGAGCGGTGCCAAGGTGCTGTTGCTCGGCATGCAACTGCCGCCCAATTATGGCAAGCGTTACACCGACGCTTTTGCCCAGGTGTACGGCAAACTCGCCGACGCAAAAAAGATCCCGCTGGTACCGTTTTTCCTCGACGGCGTGGGCGGTCATCCAGACTTGATGCAGGCTGATGGTTTGCACCCGGCAGTCGGGGCTCAGGGCAAGTTGCTGGAAAATGTCTGGCCTACGCTAAAACCGTTGTTATGAGGCTTTTCTAGCGGCAGGCTTTCGGCTAATGTGGCGCCCCCTTATTCGGAGCCCCCAATGCCACGTTCTGCCTGGTCTCTTTTTGCCTACCAACTGATCGAGCCTGACGAACAGCTGGATCTGTTCGCCTGCCAGGAAGTGCGGGTGCATCTGGTGACCCGTCAACTGGAACTCGGTGGTTCTGCGGATCGGACCCTGTGTGGCAGCCTGCTACCGGCGCAGCCGCGCTGGTCGAGCGTAGATCGTCGGGTGTTTCAGGATCAGCGCCTGTGCTCGCTGTGCCGGGCGATTCTGGAGTCGCAGAAGCGCGGCACCTCACCTATCTGGCCTGAGTTGCGCTTCGAACTCTAAAATCTTGAGTCAATAGGTTGACCGCGTCTTGAGAGCCAGCCTCCTCGCCGCAGGTCTTGTGGCTCCCCGAATTCCCGAGGTGCGGTGTACAATCGCGCGCTCATACCCTTGTTGATCATGCGAAGGATGTTCCGGATGTTGCCGCGCTTTCCTGCCGTCGCCCGCTGCCTGTCTCTTGCCGCCCTGTGTGTGGCCGGTCCCGTTGCTGCATTGGAGTTTCCCCTGCCACCGCCTGGTGAAGACATCATTGGTCAGGTGCAGGTGATCAAAGCCAAGTACGAAGACACTTTCGCTGATCTGGGCACCGCCTACGATCTGGGCTATTCGGAAATGCTCGCGGCCAACCCGGGCGTCGATGCCTGGTTGCCCGGCGCCGGCACCGAGATCGTTCTGCCAACCCGTTTCATTCTGCCGCCGGGTCCGCGTGAAGGCATTGTCATCAATCTGGCCGAATACCGTCTCTACTATTACCCGAAAGGCCGGAACGTGGTGTACACGTTCCCGCTGGGGATCGGTCGTGAGGGCTGGGGTTCGCCAATCGCGCACACATCGATCATTGCCAAGACGCCGAACCCGACCTGGACGCCTCCAGCCTCGATCAAGGCTGAACACGCTGCTGATGGTGATCCGCTGCCCAACGTGGTGCCGGCCGGTCCGGACAACCCGCTGGGACCTTTCAAATTCACCCTCGGCACGCCGGGCTATCTGATCCACGGATCGAACAAGAAATTCGGCATCGGCATGCGTACCAGTCACGGCTGTTTCCGCATGTTCAACAACAACGTGCTTGAGATGGCCAGCATGGTGCCGGTCGGTACCTCGGTGCGTATCCTCAATGAGGCCTACAAGTTCGGGAGCAGTGGCGGCAAGGTTTACCTTGAGGCGCACACGCCGATCGACGACAAGGGCGATCCGTCGGTGGTCGACAAGCACACAGCGGTGATCAACGCGATGCTCAAGCGTGATGACATTACTAACAACCTGCGCGTGAACTGGGATGTGGTGCGTGATGTGGTAGCGGCCGAGGATGGTCTGCCAACCGAAATCGGTACGCCAAACACGTCGGCGCCGATTGTTTCGAACACGCCGATCGACCCGCTGCAGTAAGGTCGGATCCGAACCCGTCGAGCCTTGAGGCATCGACGGGTTTTTTATTGCCAGGACAAAAGTACCGGCAATAAAAAAGCCGACCCAAAAAATGGGTCGGCTTGATAATAATCCCGAAGGACTATTACTTGCGGCTAGCCTTGTCGAGCATGCGCAGAGCGCGCTCGTTAGCTTCGTCAGCAGTCTGTTGTGCTTTTTGAGCAGCAGCCAGAGCTTCATCAGCTTTACGGTAAGCTTCGTCTGCACGAGCCTGGGAGCGAGCAGCTGCGTCTTCAGTAGCGGTCAGACGTGCTTCGGTTTCTTTCGATACGCTGCTGCTACAGGTAGCCAGAACTGCGGCAAGAGCCAGAGCAGAGAATTTCAGAACGTTGTTCATCGTGTTCCCCTTCAAGGACTTTCAATTAAGTGGCTGTCTCCTCGGATTGAGGAAATAGCCGGCGTACATACTACCCATTACTTGTAGTAAGTAAACTGACGTAGCGCAAGAAGCAAAAAAAATTGTAGGCGCTGATTCTTTTTCGAGCAACTTTTAACTGCCCTGTATAAAAAACATCCAGCTACAGGCCCCGCGCTGAGCGAGTCAATGAGAAAAAGTTCCCGTTGTCATGTGCTGTTTTTGCAGAGTTGTCTAAAGTCTTTCTAGATGAATTCGTCCATACTTTTGTTCCGATTCTGCGTGCTGCTTCGCTTATCTTTGTTCATGTTGAGGTGACTTTATAAAAGGCGGCACGTCTTAAGTCTCAACATCCGGCAATGTTCAGGTGAGCGGCCCGGGAGATATCGTCTCCAGGCCATCCCTGCGTCCATCGGAGCAGCCCCCCCCGTCAAGCCGCTTGATGACGAGCGTACCTTGAGCATTTTTGCCAATGGTGCCTACTATTTACAGGTGCTCGATTGCGTGGGATCGGTGTGGCTCTTCTCGTTGTCCATCAGGCACGGGGTGGCGTAGATGTTCCTTCGCCGGAAAAACATCGGTAAGGTAGGGGTCAAAATTCAAGACCCGCGAGGAGTAGTGATGAGCGAGGCGTTGTCCATCCACCATGACCAGGCTGGTCATCAGTTCGAGACCAATGTGGACGGTCATCGTGCCTACCTGACCTACATGGATCTGGGTAAACAGACCCTGGATATCTATCGCACGTTTGTGCCCAACGCCCTGCGTGGCCGTGGCATTGCCGCAGCGCTGACAGAAAGCGCGTTGCAATACGCCGAGGAAATGGGCTACACGGTGATCCCGTCGTGCTCCTACGTCGAGCGCTACATGGAGCGTCATCAGCGCCGCGCTGCGAAAATCTGAACAGCACACACAAAAACGCCGGGCAATGAATGCCCGGCGTTTTTTTATGCCTGTAAAACGCGGATCAACTGCGCTCGCGTTTGGGCAACACATCCTTGAGCTTGGCGTGCATGCTGCGCAGGGTGCTCTCGGTGGCGGACCAGTCGATGCAGGCATCGGTGATCGACACGCCGTATTGCAGGTCGGCGAGGTCTTTTGGAATCGCCTGGCAGCCCCAATTCAGATGACTCTCGACCATCAGACCGATAATCGACTGGTTGCCTTCGAGGATCTGGTTGGCCACGTTCTCCATCACCAGCGGTTGCAGGGCCGGATCCTTGTTGGAGTTGGCGTGGCTGCAATCGACCATGATGTTCGGCTTGATCTTGGCCTTGTTCAGCGCCTGCTCGCACAGGGCGACGCTGACCGAATCGTAGTTCGGCTTGCCGTTGCCGCCGCGCAATACCACATGACCGTAGGCGTTGCCTTTGGTGGTGACGATCGATACGCCACCTTCCTGGTTGATTCCGAGGAAACGATGCGGGCTGGACACCGACTGCAGGGCGTTGATCGCTACCGTCAGGCCGCCGTCTGTGCCGTTCTTGAAGCCGACGGCCGAAGACAGGCCCGAAGCCATTTCACGGTGCGTCTGGGATTCGGTGGTGCGCGCGCCGATAGCCGACCAACTGATCAGGTCCTGCAGATATTGCGGGGAGATCGGGTCGAGGGCTTCGGTGGCAGTCGGCAGGCCTTTCTCGGCCAGATCCAGCAGCAATTGACGACCGATGTGCAGACCGTCCTGGATCTTGAACGAGTCGTCCAGATACGGATCGTTGATCAGGCCTTTCCAGCCGACGGTGGTGCGCGGTTTTTCGAAATACACGCGCATGACCAGGTACAAGGTGTCGCAGACTTCCTCGGCCAGCACCTTCAGGCGTTCGGCGTATTCGTGGGCAGCCTTGATGTCGTGGATCGAGCACGGACCGATCACTACGAACAGGCGGTGGTCGGTGCCATCAAGAATGTTGCGAATGACTTCGCGACCCTTGGTGACGGTGCGCAGGGCCGCGTCGCTCAGAGGGATATCACGCTTGAGCTGATCAGGAGTGATCAGGGTCTCGTTAGAGGCGACGTTTAGGTCGTTGATCGGTAAATCAGCCATCGTTTACTCGTCAGGTCACGGGTGCCGGCCGCCAGCGATCCCCGCGCGGCGGAACACAGCAGATTTAAGCGCGTCGGGGAGCGGAACCTTAGCGCGTTAGACGCCTGCTCGACAATGGGCACGTCACTGTTTAAAACAGAGCCTAATCCAGCAATGGCTGCGCGAAAGCCTTGCGAACGCTGTCGTGGGAGAACTCGTCGGCATGTTGCTCGACCCAGTGCAGGGCCAACGCCTGAATATCCTGCAGGGCATCGTGAGCATCGTTTATTCGGCAATAGCGTTCGATCTGACACACTTGCTCACCCATTCGCGCACTGAACAGCGCCTGTTCATCGGTGAAGGCGATGCCCACCAGATACCCCTTTTTACGCCGCAGACACCACGCCACATAGCCCGGATAACAGATATCGGCATTGAGCGTCGGCATGCGGATTTGCAGCGCCGTGCCATGGCGCCAGGCGCGGTGATAATTGCAAGCGATCCCGCCGAGGCTGATAGTGTGCAGCTGTTGTCTGGAAATACACTCAGGCTTGAGCAAGGTTAATTCAACCGGCACTTCGTCCGGATGAGGAATGAAACGTCCCATGAGCACAGACTCCCTGTGTCGGCCATTTGACATTGTTTCCCCCAGTATAGTGGTCGAATCGCAGCTGACCGATTTCGACGCTGACCAGCGGCTGTTGGCGATGAACGGCGTTTCGCTGGTGATTTTTACCAGCGTCGGTTGCGCCAGTTGCCGCTATGCCCGTGAGGTCTTGCCCGGTTTGGATCTGACGGTGGATCGCTTGTGCTGGATCGACGCCGGCGAAAACGGTGGCCTGGTGGCGCGGTATCAGGTCTTTCATTTGCCGGCGCTGTTTGTCGTGCGTGACGGCGAGTTCTTTGGGGCATTGCACACGCGCCTGACGGTCGATGCGCTCAACGAGGCATTGGCGCAGGCCTTGGTTCGAATAGCAGAGGAGTTGCCATAAATGGGGACAATCAGCAAACCGGTGGTGGGGATTATCGGCACCGGCGCAATAGGTGGTTTCTACGGTTTGATGTTGGCGCGCGCTGGGTTCGATGTGCATTTTCTGTTGCGCAGCGAGTTCTCGTCGGTCGCCGAACGGGGCTTGCACGTTAACAGTGCGGTGCATGGCCCGCTGACGTTGAGCCCTGTGCAGGCTTATTCTTCGGCCCAGGACATGCCGCCGTGTGACTGGTTGTTGGTCGGCGCCAAGACCACCAGCAATGTGGGTCTTGCCCCCTCGATCATTCAAGCCTCGAAGCCCGGCGCGAAAGTGCTGCTATTGCAGAATGGTCTGGACGTCGAGGACAGCCTGCGTGAACAGTTGCCCGATTCGCTGCACCTGCTCGGAGGTCTGTGCCTTATCTGTGTACACCGCGAAGGGCCTGGGCAAATAACCCATCAAGCTTTGGGTGCTGTGAATGTCGGTTACCACAGCGGCCCGGCCATCGATGATGCCGGACGCATGGCGATTGTCGAAGAGGGCTGCACTTTGTTCCGCGCCGCGGGTATCGACTCGCAGGCGATGCCCGATCTGCAGCAGGCACGCTGGCAGAAACTGGTCTGGAATATCCCCTACAACGGTCTTTCGGTGTTGCTCGGCGCGAGTACCACGCCGCTGATGGCCGACGCCGACAGCCGCGCGTTGATCCAGGCGTTGATGACCGAAGTGGTGCAGGGGGCCAAGGCCTGTGGGCACGACATGCCGCCCGGTTACGCCGAGTACCTGTTCATGATGACCGAGAAAATGCCGGACTACTGGCCGAGCATGCACCACGACTTTTTGCACAAGCGTGCGCTGGAACTCGAGGCGATTTATGCCCGGCCACTGTCGGCCGCGAAAGCGGTGGGCTGCGAGCTGCCACGTATCGAAGCGTTGTATCGCACGTTGGGTTTTATCGACCGCCGCAACGTTTAAGTTTTTTTGTGAAAGGGCGGGTAGGCATGGCCAAGAACATCGATGACAAACTGGTGCTGGCGATTTCATCGCGCGCCTTGTTCGACCTGAGCGAGAGCCACAAGGTCTACCTGTCGAGCGGCGTTGAAGCCTATCGGCAATATCAGATCGAGCACGAAGACGAGATTCTCGCACCCGGTGATGCCTTCCCGTTGGTGGAAAAACTCCTGAGTCTTAACAGTCGCCTCGGTCGTGCTCGGGTCGAGGTGATTCTGGTGTCACGCAACAGCGCCGATACCGGCCTGCGAGTGTTCAACTCGATTCACCATTACGGTCTGGCGATTTCCCGTGCGGCGTTTGTCGGCGGGCGCAGTCCTTATCCGTATCTGAAAGCGTTCGGCTGCGATCTGTTTCTCTCCACCCATGCCGAGGATGTGCGTGCGGCACTGGATGCCGGTTTCGCCGCCGCGACGATTCTATCCGGGGGCGCCAGCCGTGCGGCCAGCGATGAGTTGCGCATCGCCTTCGACGGTGACGCGGTGATCTTTTCCGACGAGTCTGAACGCGTCTATCAGTCCGGCGGGCTGGAGGCGTTTCAAGCCAAGGAACGTGAGTCGGCCCGTGAGCCTTTGCGCGGAGGGCCGTTCAAGGGCTTTCTCGCCGCGCTCAATTTGCTGCAGCGCGAGTTCCCTGACGACGACTGCCCGATCCGCACGGCGTTGGTGACGGCGCGTTCGGCGCCGGCGCATGAACGGGTGATTCGCACGTTGCGCGAGTGGGATATCCGCCTCGACGAATCGCTGTTCCTCGGCGGCCTGACCAAGTCGGCGTTTCTTGAGGCCTTTGCTGCCGATGTGTTCTTTGATGATCAGACCGGCCATTGCGAACTGGCCCGCGAAGTCGTCGCTACTGGCCACGTGCCTCATGGCATCAGCAACGAACCGTCGATCTAAAGCCCCGGTGCTTCAAGACGTTGCGTCACACGTCGTACTCGCCAAGGCACTGCTAAGCTGAATCAAATCTGCGCCATGTTGGCTTGCGAGGGGGTCATATGATTCGTTCGATGCTGTATGCCACTGACCTCGGTCTGTACGCACCGTTAGTGATGCAGCACGCCTTGGCTTTGGCGCGAACGTTCGATGCCGACCTGTACGTCGTGCATGCGGTGGAGCCGATGGGGTTGTTTGCCGAATCGGTGTTGCAGAGTTATCTCGACGAGCAGGCTTTGAACGAATTCCACAGCCAGGGTTTGAAAACAGTCATCGCCAATATCGAGCAGCGGGTACTGGAAAGTTTTCGCGAAGAACTGGGGGACGAGGGCGAGCTGGATCTGCAGCGCATTCGAGCGGTGCGCGTGCTGCAGGGCGATCCGTCGCAGGTGATTCTTGATCAGGTACAGAAACTCTCTGTCGATTTGCTGATCGTAGGAAGTCACAGCCACGGGGTGGGCGCGGAAACGCCGTTGGGGCGCACGGCCGCTCGAGTCCTGCAATTGGCCAAGGTGCCGGTGTATCTGGTGCCACTGGTGGAGCGTCGGCGGCGGGAGGATCGCTAAAGCAGGAATAATGGCGCTTTGATAAAAAAGTTCTAGATTTATTATTCGAACCATTAATATAGTTATATATCGTCGCTGATGCCCGTGGCGTCTACCTGCTTTGAGGGATACATATGAAGCTTCAACAATTGCGCTACATCTGGGAAGTGGCGCACCACGACCTCAACGTTTCCGCTACAGCCCAAAGCCTCTACACCTCGCAACCGGGCATCAGTAAACAAATCCGTCTGCTGGAAGACGAACTCGGCGTCGAAGTGTTTGCCCGCAGCGGCAAGCACCTGACCCGCGTCACGCCAGCCGGCGAGCGCATCATCACCACCGCCGGCGAGATTCTGCGCAAAGTCGAAAGCATCAAGCAGATCGCCCAGGAATTCTCCAACGAGAAGAAAGGCACCCTGTCGATCGCCACGACTCACACCCAGGCGCGTTATGCACTACCGCCGGTGATCAGCAATTTCATCAAGCAATACCCGGACGTGGCGCTGCACATGCACCAGGGTTCGCCGATGCAGATCGCCGAAATGGCTGCTGACGGCACCGTCGACTTCGCTATTGCCACCGAAGCGCTGGAGTTGTTCGGCGATCTGGTGATGATGCCGTGCTACCGCTGGAACCGCTGCGTGGTGGTGCCGCAGGGCCACCCGCTGACCAAGCTGCCGAAGCTGACCCTCGAAGCGCTGGCTGAATACCCGATCGTGACTTATGTGTTCGGTTTTACGGGACGTTCGAAGCTCGACGAAGCCTTCAGCCATCGTGGCCTGTCACCGAAAGTGGTATTCACCGCCGCCGACGCCGACGTGATCAAAACCTACGTGCGCCTGGGGCTGGGCGTAGGCATCGTGGCGAAGATGGCGGTCGACACCAAACTCGACAACGACTTGGTGGTGCTCGATGCCAGCGAGCTGTTCGAATCGAGCGTGACCAAGATCGGTTTCCGTCGTGGTACTTTCCTGCGCGGGTTCATGTGCGACTTCATCGAGAAGTTCGCGCCACACCTGACCCGCGAAGTGATGGCCAAAGCTATCCAGTGTCACAACAAGCAAGAACTGGAAGATCTGTTCGACGGTGTCGAACTGCCCGTTCACTAAGCGCCCGCCTCAGAGCACCTCGGTGACAGTGAACTGTTGCCGGGTGCCCGCCACCAGAATCTCGACCTCATCACCTTCCAGCTTGCCTAGCAGGCTTTTGCCCAGTGGCGAGCGTGGGGTAATGACGGTAATTGGCTGACCCACCACATCGACTTTCAGGCCAGCCGCATCCGGGGCCAGAAACAGCCACTGCTCGCGCCCCTTTTCATCTTCCAGGCCGAGCAGGGCGCCCACTTCTATACCTCGGTTTTCGTCGTGCGCGCGCAGCGTCAGGTTCTGGCACAGCGCCAGTGACTGGCGAATTTCCTCGACCCGTTTCGCTTGCCCTGCCGCCAGATACGATGCCTCAAGCCCGAGGGTGTCGTACTTGTTTTCGGCGATGTTTTCTTCGTGGGTGGCGGTTTCGTAAGCGGTTTGCGCAGCGCGTTCGGCGATGTCGAGGTCGATGCGCAGTTTGTCGAGAATCAATTGGTGGACAGTGTGCTTGTTCATGATCAATCGCAGAATTGTAAAACGTTGGCGCGGCTTTTTTCGCTTGGCGCGGTCTGGTCCTGTTGCAGCCAGAACTGGCATTTCGGGTTTGACTGGTTGCGGCCGCTGCTGCGTGCCTGATCAAGGCGATTTTGCTGCTCGTTCTTGCGCAGGTTTTCTTCGTACTGCTCAAACAGCGGACTCTGCGGTGCAATGTCCGGTTGTGTCCGGACGGCTGGCGGGTTGGCCAATTGCTGTACAGCCTGGGCGACCGGCGCCAGTTGTTCGTTGAACAGAACGCGTGAAGCCAGCCAGCACGTCAGCGCAATGGCAAGAAAACCCAGCCATATGCCCAGGGCAATGCTGCCGGTCAAATGCAGCACGCTCAGTTGAACCGGCAAGGGGCGACGCGGGTTAGGACGGTAGGGCATGGCTGCCTCCTGGCGGATGGGTGCGGGCAAGTGGTGATTGTCGCACGAAGATTAATCGCCGTCGGCTCTTCTGCATGAGGTCATTTATGCGGACAATCGGTGTTTTGCCAACGGGAGTCTTGAATGCCGGAACCGAAAACCCGCTGGGATATTTTTTGCACCGTGGTCGATAACTACGGCGACATTGGCGTGACCTGGCGCCTGGCCCGGCAACTGGTGGCCGAGCATTCGCTGACAGTGCGGTTGTGGGTCGATGACTTGCGCGCATTCGAACGCATTTGTCCGCAAGTCGATATCAACGCCGCGCAACAATGGCAGCAAGGTGTGGAGGTGCGACACTGGCCAGGCGAATGGTTAGAGACGGACGCCGCTGATGTGGTGATCGCCGCGTTCGCCTGCCAACTGCCGAGTGATTACATGAGCGCCATGGCCGAGCGGGAACAACCGCCGTTGTGGATGAACCTCGACTATCTCAGCGCCGAAGACTGGGTCGTGGGTTGCCACGGCCTGCCATCGGTGAAGTATAAGTCGGTGCAGAAGATATTCTTCTTTCCGGGATTCCGTCCAGGAACGGGCGGATTGTTGCGTGAGCGAGGTTTACTCGAACGGCGTCGGCAGTTTCAGCAAGATCCCCAAGTGCAGCGAGAATTCCTGCACGGTCTTGGGATCGACCGCGCGCCTGAAGCTCAGCTGATTTCGCTGTTTGCCTATGAGAACGCCGGTTTGGCCAGTTGGCTCGATGTGCTGGCAACCGATGCAAAGCCAACCCATCTGCTGGTGCCTGAAGGTCGGATACTCGGCGACGTCGCGCGATGGCTTGGGATGGAAAATCTCGACGTCGGGGCGATTCATATTCGTCAATCGCTGACGGTGCAGGTGCTGCCGTTCGTCCGCCAGGATCAATACGATCATCTGCTCTGGTGCTGCGATTTCAATGCGGTGCGCGGGGAAGACTCGTTCGTGCGGGCGCAATGGGCGGGGCGGCCGATGCTCTGGCACATTTATCAGCAGGACGAAGACATCCATCTGGGCAAGCTCGATGCCTTCCTCGCGCTCTACACAAAAGGCCTGTCACCGGCCGCTGCCGAGGCGATGAGCGGTCTCTGGCGAGCCTGGAGCGCCGGTCAGCCGATCGGCGAACACTGGCTCACGGCCCGTCATCATTGGCCAGAACTGCAGAAAAATGCCGAAGCGTGGTGTCTGGAACAAGGCTTGCAGGCCGATCTTGCCGCGGCGCTGGTACAGTTTTACCTAAATTGGATATGATACGCGGCCTAGATTTTTGTAAATCCCATCCAAATTCGGATATTCGCAATGAAAACTGGTAAAGAACTGAAACCCGGTACCGTGATCCGTCTCGAAAACGATCCTTGGCTGGTTCAGAAAGCTGAATTCACCAAGTCGGGCCGTAACAGCGCGATCATGAAGACCAAGCTGAAAAACCTGCTGACCGGTTACAAGACCGAGATCGTTTACAGCGCCGACGACAAACTGGACGACGTAATCCTCGACCGCAAAGAAGCGACCCTATCCTTCATCAGCGGCGACACCTACACGTTCATGGACACCACTGACTACACCATGTACGAGCTGAACGCTGAAGACATCGAAGCCGTTCTGCCTTTCGTTGAAGAAGGCATGACCGATGTTTGCGAAGCGATCTTCTTCGAAGAGCGTCTGGTTTCCGTAGAGCTGCCGACCACCATCGTGCGCGTAGTTGACTACACCGAAGGTTCGGCTCGTGGCGACACTTCCGGCAAAGTCATGAAGCCAGCCAAACTGAGCAACGGTACCGAGCTGCAAGTTGCCGACTTCATCGAAATCGGTGACAAGATCGAGATCGACACCCGCGAAGGCGGTTCCTACAAAGGCCGTGCCAAATAAGCACTGCTTTTTGCGGAAAGAAAAAACCCGACCATTGAGTCGGGTTTTTTTGTGCCTGCGATTTGTGCTGTTGCTCATCCTCTGTGGGAGCGGGCTTGCTCGCGAATACGTTGTTGCATCCAGTGAAGGGTTGACTGACAGGACGCCTTCGCGAACGAGCCCGCTCCCACAGGTTTTTGCGTTTATCTCAAACGGTGGTGTGCAAACGTACATCAACATTGCCACGGGTGGCGTTGGAGTACGGGCAGACTTTGTGCGCCGCTTCGACCAGGCTTTGCGCGTCGGCCTGATCAAGGCCCGGCAGGCTGATGTGCAAATCGATGTCCAGACCGAAACCGCCTGGGATCTGGCCGATGCCGACGTGGGCGGTGATCGAAGCGTCGTCCGGGATTTTGCGTTTGGTCTGGCTTGCGACGAATTTCAGCGCGCCGATGAAGCAGGCCGAGTAACCGGCGGCGAACAGTTGCTCAGGGTTGGTCGCTGCGCCACCGGCACCGCCGAGTTCTTTCGGGGTTGCGAGTTTGACGTCGAGGATGTTGTCGCTGGAGATTGCGCGACCATCACGGCCACCGGTGGAAGTTGCGATTGCAGTGTAGAGAGTTTGCATGGTGTGAGCCTCGTTCAGTGTCGTTTTTTGCGCTAACTGTTTGCGCGCTAAGTAAGTGCGAGATGAATGTAGCTCGCCAATATTTTGCGCACAAGATAAATTTTCAAAAAATGTCGGTCCTGACGTGTGAACAGTCCACTAATCGTCAAAAGTGCATGATCTGAAAGGAATTTTTGAGTTGGCGCAGAAACATTGTGGACGCGGGATTGCTCGCGAAGGCGTGGTGTCTGTCAACGAACAGGAATTTGACACCCCGCTTTCGCACGCAGCCCGCTCCCTCATGGGGGGAGGTAATGGATTCAGGTGAGGCTGTCGTGCAGATGGCTGCGAAGTGCCTGCAACTCAGCTTGCAGATTCTGCAGGCGCTCCAGGGTGAAACCGCTGGCGCCTAGAATGCATTGCGGAACTGTTCTGGCTTGTTCCTTCAGTGCCCGGCCCTGTGCGGTCAATTCGACAATCACCACGCGTTCGTCTTCACGGCTGCGGGTGCGGCTGAGCAAGCCTTCGCCTTCCAGGCGTTTGAGCAATGGCGTCAACGAACCCGGATCCGTCAGCAGTCGTGTGCTGATTTCTCCGACAGTCAGACCGTCCTTCTCCCACAGCACCATCATCGCCAGATACTGCGGATAGGTCAGGCCCAGCGCTTGCAGCATCGGTTTGTAGACCTTGGTCATCATCAGTGAGGTCGAGTGCAGGGCGAAGCACGCCTGATTGTCCAGCAGCAGGTCTTCGCAGGTGTCGCGTTCGGATGTCATGTCAAAGCCTTGATCGGTGATGGTCATGAATCTAGCGTCCGAATGTTTAATGCGCCAGATAATTCTCCAGTTCTAGTGGCGGCCCAGATCACGCAGGAGTGCCAGATCCCACGGCGGTACGGGGCTGAATCGGGTCTTGAGGTATTCCAGCAACAAATGACTGCGCGAATGGGTTTGCCGTTCCATGCGCAACGCGTAGATGCCCGCGGATTCCGGCGCAGGCAGGCCGTGCTCGCAGAACAGCGGCAGCAACTCGCCGCGCAACAGGTACTCGCTGGCGAGCCAGGTTGGCAGGTGCGCAATCCCCAGCCCGGCCAAGGCGCCACACACCAGTGCCTCGGCGTTGTTGGCGCTCATGCGAATGCGTGCGGGACGATGCAGTTGCATCTTCCCGTCTGCCTCGAAACGCCAGGCAAAGGGCGGGGCGAGACCTTCCCAGTCCAGACCGTCGTGTTCACTCAATTGCGCGGGATGGTCTGGCACGCCTCGGCGTTTGAGATAGTCAGGGCTGGCGCAGGCAATGCGCACTATGCTTGCCAGCGGAGTGGCCACCAGCCGTGTGTCGGCCAGTTGTCCGGCCCGCAGCACCAGATCCACTTTGCCCAGGTTCGAACCGCTCATATCGACGAAGCTGTCGATCAGGTGCAACTGCACATCCAGCCCGGGATACAGAACGAGGAAGTCAGCAATGACCGGTGCCAAGTGTCGCCGCCCGAACGCGGCCGGGGCGTCGATGCGAATCAAGCCTTCCGGCGCACTGCTCAGGGAAACGGCTTCGGCGCGGGCCAGTTGCAGTTCGGCGACGATCCGTCGCGCCCGTTCGGCAAAGGCCAGGCCTGCGGGGGTGGCGCGCACGGCGTGTGTGCTGCGGATGAACAACTGGCTGCCGACCGCGCTTTCAAGGCTGTCGATGCGTCGAGCGACTGCCGAAGGCGTCAGTGGATGAAGACGTGAAGCGGCGGAAAAACTGCCGCTTTCCAGCACATCGAGAAACAGCCCGAGTTGATCTGTCAATTGATTGGGATTCA
Source organism: Pseudomonas sp. NPDC087614 (assembly GCF_044743485.1). Classification (NCBI taxonomy): domain Bacteria; kingdom Pseudomonadati; phylum Pseudomonadota; class Gammaproteobacteria; order Pseudomonadales; family Pseudomonadaceae; genus Pseudomonas; species Pseudomonas sp. NPDC087614. Next base: position 48,014 of record NZ_JBIUWN010000003.1, read on the forward strand.
TATCGGTTCAACGCTTTTGCGAAATCGGCATAGCCATTGTGCGTTGCTGTGCGTTTCCCTGCCAGCCGCGACTGCGTAGGATGAATCGCCTGACGTAAGAGGAATTTAGCTGTGATGGACTTCTTGTTGTACCTGCTGTTCGGCGCGGCCCTCGGCACACTCGGTGGCATCTTCGGCATCGGTGGCGGCCTGATTGCCATTCCTTTGCTGGGCGTGTGGTTCGGGCTCGACCAGCAGATTGCCCAAGGCACCGCGCTGGTGATGGTGGTGCCGAACGTGATGCTGGCGCTGTGGCGTTACCATCAGCGCAATCGCATCGAACTGCGGCATGCGTTGCCGCTGGCCGTCATGGGCTTCTGTTTTGCCTGGATCGGCTCGATCTGGGCGGTGGGCATCGATGCACAGACGATGCGCATCGGTTTTGTCGCCTTTCTGGTCGTTTTGTCCGTCTATAACCTGGTGCGCATACTAGGCGCGCGGCCAGCGACGACACCCCGGATGCGTTATTCCTGGCCATGGCTGGGTGTACTTGGTGCGGCGTCCGGAACCATGGGCGGGTTGTTTGGTGTCGGCGGAGCCGTGGTGGCGACGCCGGTGCTGACCAGCGTGTTCGGAGCCACTCAGGTGGTTGCTCAAGGCCTGTCGCTGGCGCTGGCGTTGCCGAGCACTGGCGTCACCCTGGTCACCTACGCGGTGCATCACGAAGTTGACTGGATGATCGGCCTGCCACTGGCCATCGGCGGTCTGGCGAGCATCAGTTGGGGTGTGAAAGTTGCCCACGCGATGCCGGAAAAAATTCTGCGTGGGCTGTTCTGCGGCTTTCTGGTGCTGTGTGCGGTGATGCTCGCGATTAAAGTTTGAAGCCGTCGACGATGTGTTCGGCCAGGCACTCGGTAATCGGCGAAGGTTTGTTCAGGTTGCGGATCAGCATGATGCTCGCCTCGGGCAGCAGCGGCAGGTTTTCGTCGGCACCGAGAATACGCATGTCCGGGGTGATCAGGCTTTCCAGTTGGGCGGTGATCGCCAGACCCGCGCTCACCACCGCCATCAGCGCCGACAGGCTGGTGCTGTTGTAGGCGATGCGGTAATCGCGGCCCATTGCGTCCAGCGCATTGCATGCCCACAAGCGACAGAAACAATCACTGTTGAACATCGCCAAAGGCAACGGCGTCTGTTCGTGGGCGCTGAAGTTTTGCGCCTCGGCCCAGACGAAGCGCTCCTTGCGCAGCAGTTGACCAATCTCGTTGCCCGGCTCGCGGGTCACGATCGACAGGTCCAGGTCGGTGCGCTGCAATAGCTGTCTGGTCGATTCGCAATGCACTTCGATCTGGATCAGCGGATAGAACTGCGCAAACCGCGACAGGATTCCCGGCAGAAAGCGCATCACGTAATCATCCGGCGTACCGATGCGCACGGTGCCGACCATGTGCGGCTCGCGCAAGGTGTTGAACACTTCGCTATGCAGTTTGAGGATGCGCCGCGCGTAACCGAGCAGAACCTGACCTTCTGCAGTCAGTCGCACCTGACGGCCATCACGCTCGAACAGTTGGCGCTGCAACACGTCTTCTTCCAGCCGCTTCATTTGCATGCTCACCGCTGATTGCGTGCGGTTGACCATCTCCCCAGCGCGGGTGAAACCGCCCTGATCGGCAATCGCGACAAAGGTGCGCAGGACATCGGTATCGATACTGGGGTAGGCCGACAATTGATGAATCTCCGTGATGAATGCCATCAGAAACATTCGTTGGATTGATCTTAGCGCCAGCGCGAGACTGGGGCCATCCACAACGGAGGGCAATACGATGAAAGGTCAAAAAGTCTATGTAAGCGATGAAAGAGTTCCTGTTCATCTCATCTCGGATCTGCTGCACAAGTTTAGTCGCTGGTACGAGCTTCACCGCGAACGCGAGTTGCTCGCCAGTCTGAGTGACGAAGCGCTGAAAGACATCGGCGTCAGTCGCGCCGACGTCGAACATGAGTCGGTGCGGCCATTCTGGGACGATCCGATGCACAAATGATCAGGGCATTACTACACAAACCACTTTCAGGTGAGGTAGGTTGCGAGCAGACAAGGAGATGCTCATGCCCGCGACACTGTCCTTTTCCCTTAAACAGGCTCGACGTCTGGCGCTGGCTGCCCAAGGGTTCAACGGGCGCCAGCCGCCGACCGTCAAGGCATCGCACCTTAACCGGCTGATCGAACGGCTGGGCCTTTTGCAGATCGACTCTGTCAATGCCGTGGTGCGCTCGCACTATCTGCCGCTGTTCTCCCGTCTCGGTTCCTATTCTTCTGACTTGCTCGACCAGGCGGCCTGGAGTTCGGGACGGCGTCGCACGTTGTTCGAATATTGGGGGCATGAGGCATCGTTGCTGCCGCTGTCGATGTATCCGTTATTGGCGTGGCGGATGCAGCGCGCCAAACGTGGCGAAGGCATCTATCAGCAGTTGGCGAAGTTCGGTCGCGAGCAGCAGGGCACGATTCGTCGGGTGTTGGCGTCTGTTGAAGCACAGGGTGCTTTGGGGGCCGGCAGTCTGTCGACCCGCGAAGACAAGGCTGGGCCTTGGTGGGACTGGAGTGCGGAGAAGCATGCGCTGGAATGGTTGTTCGCCGCTGGCGAAGTGACAGTGGCGGGGCGGCGCGGATTTGAGCGTTTGTATGATTTGCCCGAGCGGGTAATGCCGGCGTCGATCCTGCAGCAGACCCTGCCTGATGAGGCCCAGGCGCAGCGCGGATTATTGCTGCATGCCGCTGAAGCACTGGGCGTCGGCACGGAAAAAGATCTGCGTGACTACTTTCGTTTGAATCCGGCGGATGCCCGTCCGCGTCTTGCCGAACTGGTTGAGGCCGGACAGTTGCTCACCTGTGAAGTGGCCGGTTGGCGGCCAATCGCCTATTGCCTGCCGGAGCCGAAAGTCCCGCGCAAGGTAGCGGCCAGCGCGCTGTTATCACCGTTCGATTCGTTGATCTGGGAGCGTAGTCGCACCGAGCGTCTGTTCGATTTCCGCTATCGACTGGAGATCTACACGCCTCAGGACAAACGGGTTTACGGGTACTACGTGTTGCCGTTTCTACACAACGAACGGATTGCTGCGCGGGTCGATCTGCGTTCCGAGCGGGCATCGGGGCGATTGGCGGTGCAGGCGGTACACGAGGAGGCGGCGGGGCTGGATGACGAGGGGATGCTGGCGCTGGCGGTGAACTTACGGCGGATGGCGCATTGGCTGGGGTTGGAGAGGGTGCAGCTTAATTGTCAGCGCGAGAGTGCAGGGCGGTTGCGGGTGGCATTGGCGCAAATTGATGTTGATTGATTGGGCCTTTTCGCGAGCAAGCCCACACTGGATTGGTGTTGTTCACTAAACCAGTGTGGGAGCGGGCTTGCTCGCGAATGCGACCTGTCAGACGCTAGATGCCTGACTGATTCAACGGCGAACCTGCTTCAGCGTCTCGGCAATCAAAAACGCCAGTTCCAGCGACTGATCGGCATTCATCCGCGGGTCACAGTGCGTGTGATAACGATCCGACAAGCCATCTTCAGTGATCGGCCGCGCCCCGCCAATGCACTCGGTGACATTCTGCCCGGTCATCTCGATATGAATCCCGCCGGCATAAGTGCCTTCGGCTTCGTGTACCTGGAAGAACTGTTTCACCTCGCCGAGGATCTGCGCAAAATCACGGGTCTTGTAGCCGCTGCTGGCCTTGATCGTGTTGCCGTGCATCGGGTCGCAACTCCATAGCACCTGCTTGCCTTCGCGCTGCACCGCACGGATCAGTGCTGGCAGGTGATCGCCAACCTTGTTCGCGCCCATTCGCGCGATCAGGTTCAGGCGACCCGGATCGTTGTCCGGGTTGAGCACGTCGATCAGGCGGATCAAATCGTCGGGGTCCATGCTCGGGCCGACTTTCACCCCGATCGGGTTGTTCACACCGCGCAGGAATTCGACGTGAGCGCCGTCGAGCTGACGGGTGCGGTCGCCGATCCACAGCATGTGCGCCGAGCAATCGTAGTAATCGTTGGTCAGGCTGTCACGACGCACGAAGGCTTCTTCGTAGTTCAGCAGCAATGCTTCATGGGCGGTGAAGAAACTGGTTTCGCGCAATTGCGGCGAGCTGTCCATGCCGCAAGCGCGCATGAAGGCCAGGGTTTCATCGATGCGGCCAGCGAGGTGGCTGTACTTCTCGGCCAGCGCCGAGTTGGCGATGAAATCGAGATTCCATTTGTGCACTTGATGCAGGTCGGCAAAACCGCCCTGGGCGAAGGCGCGCAACAGGTTCAGGGTCGCGGTGGACTGGTGATAGGACTGCAGCAGGCGTTCCGGGTCCGGCACACGGCTTTTTTCGTCAAAACCGATGCCGTTGACGATGTCGCCACGGTAGGCCGGCAGGGTCACGCCGCTGATGGTTTCGTCGTTGGCTGAGCGCGGCTTGGCAAACTGGCCGGCCATGCGCCCGACCTTGACCACCGGGCAACCCGCGGCGAAGGTCATGACGATGGCCATTTGCAGCAACACTTTAAACGTGTCGCGAATTTTCGCCGCGGAAAATTCGGCAAAGCTTTCGGCGCAGTCACCGCCCTGCAGCAGGAACGCCCGCCCCTGAGTCACCTCGGCAAACTGACGACGCAGTTCGCGTGCTTCGCCGGCAAACACCAGTGGCGGATAGCTGGCCAGCGTCTGCTCGACCTGGCGCAAGTGCGCGGCGTCGGGGTATTGGGGTTGTTGCTGGATCGGCAGGGCACGCCAGCTTTCAGGGCTCCAGGGTTGGTTCATCACGGTCTCTAAGGTTCTGCGCACGGAAGGCCATGGTATCAGCAAATTAGTGCGTGACCTGTTCCTGCCCCTTCGCCGACAATCGCCGCTTTGCCACGGCGCCAAAGCGGTGCCATCGCGTCACCGCGCCCGGTGACCATCAGGAGACGAAATGACTGAGGAGCGCGTCGAGCATCTGCTCGCCGAAGTACAGGATGAGTTCGGCGTGATTCGCGTGCTGGAAGTGGCGGATTACCGCTTTCTCGAATTCGGCGATGCAATCGAGCAGAGCTGTGTGTTCACCGCTGATCCGAGCTGGCTGGAATACGACTACACCCGGGCGATGCTGATTGGCGCGTTGTGCCATGAGCGCCCGGAGAGTGCGCTGTTCCTCGGACTGGGCGCCGGTACGCTGACTCAGGCCTGCCTCAGGTTCCTGCCTCTGGAGGATGTCGAAGCGATTGAGCTGCGTCCCGATGTGCCGCGTCTGGCCGTTGAATACCTTGGGCTGGATGATGATCCGCGTCTGTACATTCGCGTTGGCGATGCGCTCGAGTTGCTGCCAACCGCCGAGCCGGCGGATCTGATTTTTGTCGACCTCTATACCGATGTCGGGCCGGGCGTCGGGCACCTTGCCTGGCGTTTCCTGGGTGACTGTCAGAAGCGTCTGAATCCGGGCGGCTGGCTGGTGATCAATCAGTGGGCCACCGATGACGGCAAGCCGCTGGGTGCGGCGTTGTTGCGCGGGCTCTATCACCGGCATTACTGGGAGTTGCCGGTGAAGGAGGGCAATGTAATTCTGATTGTCCCGGCGGATCTCGATCAGGCACTGGACATGCAGGCGCTGACGGCCCGGGCCGAAGCACTGGCGCCGCAGTTGGGGTATTCGTTGCAGTCGTTGATCAAAGCCATTCGTCCGGCGACTTGAGTCTTCAGTGCTGACCCCTTCGCGAGCAAGCCCGCTCCCACACTTGAAATGCATTCCAAATGTGTGAGCGGGCTTGCTCGCGAAGAGGGCCTGAAGAGCACCACATTTCTCAGATCCCTTTGAAGATGCCCGGGCGCCGTTCAACCAGCGACTTGATACCTTCCTTGGCATCATCACTACTCAGCAACTTTTTCACCAGCGTCGGCAACCCCTGCGCCGCCGCCGTCTCACCTTCATTGCGCGCCTGTCGCGCCGATTGCAACGTCGCCTGTACCCCCAACGGCGCCTGTCGGGCAATCCGCTCAGCCAGTTCAATCGCCCGTGGCAGCAGATCTTCGCTGGCCATCACTTCCTGCACCAACCCCAGCCTTAATGCGTCGTGGGCATCAAACTCATCCCCGGTCAGCAACCAGCGCATCGCATTGCCCCAGCCGGCCACCTGATGAAAACGTAAAGTCGCGCCACCAAAAGGAAAGATCCCACGCTGAACTTCCATTTGCGCGAAGCGGGTATTGCTCGCACACAGGTTGATATCCGCTGCCAGCATCAACTCGATACCAATGGTCAGGCAGTAGCCCTGCGCTGCAACAATCACCGGTTTGCTCACCCGTGGCCCGACGAAAACGCCCCAGGGATCGCAACCGCCGGTCGGAACCTGCCAGCCTTGCGCAAGGGCGGCGCTCGCATCCACCAGGTCCAGACCGGCGGTAAAGTGTTCGCCATGCCCGAACACCACCGCTACCCGCGCCTCGCTATCCGCCTCGAACTCGCCGTAGGCCAGGCTCAGCTCATTGAGCAGGTCGAGGTCGAACGCATTGCGCTTGGCCGCTCGGTCGAGGCCGATCAGGTGGACATGACCACGACGTTCTCGGCTGACGCGGCCGGGGCAGGGCTGGTTCATGGCTAAATCCTCAGGCAGGAAGGGCGGGGCAGCGACGGTATGCCGCACATCGGTGAATCGTTTTAGCGTCATCACCCGTAGGGCCGGGCCTTTGAAAAATAGACCTTGGCGCGATTATCCGCAAAACCCCATTACACAGCGGTGACGCACGGATTCAGGCGATAAAAAAAGCTCCCTTTTTGGGCAAAATCCGGTATAGTGCGCGCCGGCCTTTAACCAGGCCGCGTTTAGGTAGCGCAATTTCCCGAAGTCAGCTTCGGCTGCACGTCCGCATTGCGGGCTCTTCCCGGACGATTCTTTTTCTCATTCATTCGTTTTCGCAAATCCCCGCCGACAAAGCTGCCAGGGCGACTCTTGAGTCTCAACACGGCATGCGCAGCTTTGGAGCATGGGTCTTTGCGGATGCACTTAGAGGCAGACCCATGACCCAGGAAACCGGCGGATTCGCCGCTTTTAATCTTAATCCGAATATTCTTGCAGCCGTCGCAGCGACCGGCTACGAAGAGCCTTCGGCGATTCAGCAGCAATCGATCCCGATCATCATGGCCGGCCAGGACATGATTGGCCAGGCGCAAACCGGTACCGGTAAAACCGCCGCGTTCGCACTGCCTATTCTGCACCGCATCGATCCTGCCAAGCGCGAACCGCAAGCCCTGATCCTGGCGCCAACCCGAGAGTTGGCGCTGCAAGTAGCAACCGCTTTTGAAACCTACGCCAAGCAAATGCCAGGCGTCACCGTTGTCGCCGTTTACGGCGGCGCGCCGATGGGCCCGCAACTGAAAGCAATCCGTAACGGCGCACAGATCGTTGTCGCCACTCCGGGCCGTCTGTGCGACCACCTGCGTCGCGACGAGAAAGTGCTGTCGACCGTGAACCACCTGGTTCTCGACGAAGCTGACGAAATGTTGAAACTGGGCTTCATGGATGACCTGGAAGTCATCTTCAAGGCTCTGCCAGCGACCCGTCAGACCGTTTTGTTCTCGGCTACCCTGCCGCAGTCGATCCGCGCCATTGCCGAACGCCACCTGCGCGATCCGCAACACGTCAAGATCCAGACCAAGACCCAAACCGTTACCGCGATCGAACAGGCTCACCTGTTGGTTCACGCTGACCAGAAGACTTCGGCCGTTCTCAGCTTGCTGGAAGTGGAAGATTTCGACGCTCTGATCATGTTCGTGCGCACCAAGCAAGCGACCCTGGATCTGGCCAGTGCCCTCGACGCCAAAGGCTACAAAGCCGCTGCGCTGAACGGTGACATCGCCCAGAACCAGCGTGAGCGCGTTATCGACTCGCTCAAGGATGGCCGTCTGGACATCGTTGTTGCGACCGACGTTGCTGCTCGTGGTCTGGACGTTCCGCGCATCACTCACGTTTTCAACGTGGACATGCCGTACGATCCAGAGTCCTACGTTCACCGTATCGGCCGTACGGGTCGTGCCGGTCGCGAAGGTCGCGCACTGCTGCTGGTGACTCCGCGTGAGCGTCGCATGCTGCAAGTGATCGAGCGTGTAACCGGTCAGAAAGTGGCTGAAGTACGTCTGCCGGACGCTCAGGCTGTTCTCGATGCGCGCATCAAGAAGCTGACCAACAGCCTCTCGCCGCTGGTGGCTGATGCCGAGTCGACTCACGGTGAACTGCTGGATCGTCTGACTGCCGATATCGGCTGCACGCCGCGTGCTCTGGCTGCTGCTCTGCTGCGCAAGGCCACCAATGGCCAAGCGCTGAACCTGGCTGCAATCGAGAAGGAGCGTCCACTGGTGCCGAACAATGCACCGCGTGGCGACCGTCCTGAGCGCACCGGTGATCGTCCAGATCGTGGTGACCGCGAGCGTCGCGCGCCAATGCCTTTGGGCGAAGGCCGTGCTCGTTGCCGTACCGCGCTGGGTGCGCGTGACGGTATCGCTGCGAAGAACCTGCTGGGCGCTATCCTCAATGAAGGTGGTCTGGCCCGTGAAGCGATCGGTCGCATCCAGGTGCGTGACAGCTTCAGCCTCGTCGAGCTGCCGGAAGATGGTCTGGACAAACTCCTGACCAAACTGAAGGACACTCGCGTTGCCGGTAAGCAGCTGAAACTGCGTCGCTACCGCGAAGATTGATCCGCTCCTGGCTGATTGATCGAACATAAAAAATCCCCGACTGGTTCGGGGATTTTTTTTGCCTGTTTTCTGGATTCACATCAATCCATGTGGGAGCGAGCGTTCTCGCGAAAGCGTCAGCCGAAACGATATATATCCATCCCCAACGCCCCCATCGTGAACCCCTTGTGCGCCACACTGAACTCGCCTCCGGCACCTCGCGCAAAATACAGCGGCAGCAAATGCTCATCACTCGGATGGCTTCGCACCGCGTTGGGCGCCTGCTGACGGTAGTCGTGCAGCGCAGCCTCATCGTTGGCTGCAAGTTTGTCGATCATCCAGTCACGGAAGGCCTTGGCCCATGGCTCGACACTTTCCGCACCGGCATGCCAGTCCAGCTCACGCAGGTTGTGAGTGATGCTGCCAGAGCCGATCAGCAGAATCCCTCGTTCGCGCAGGCTTGCCAGCGCACGGCCGACGCGTGTTTGCAGTGCCGGACCGCCGCGACTCGGTAACGAAACTTGCACCACTGGAATATTTGCCTCGGGATACATCAGGGACAGCGGCACCCAGACGCCGTGATCGAACGGGCGCTGTGGATCGAGGCGCGCGGGTAGGCCTTTAATGGTCAGCAGATCGGCGACCTCGGCAGCCAGTTGCGGATTGCCCAGCGCCGGGTACTGCACTTCAAACAGGGCGCGCGGGAAACCGCCGAAGTCATGCAATGTCTCGGGTTGCGGATGGCTGCTGACCAGCAATTCGTGACTCTCCCAGTGTGCGGAGACAATCACGATGGCTTCGGGCCTGGGCAATTCGGCGGCCAGTCGTGCGAGGGCTGGGCCGCTGGCGCCGGGCTCCAGCGCGAGCATGGGCGATCCATGGGAGATAAACAGGCTGGGAAGCATGGACGGGTTCCTGAGCGGTAAGATGGGCCATCTTCAGTCAGTTCATTGATCTAAATCTAATATAAGTTTTAACGCTTTTTGATCGATTTTTTAGGAGCGACACATGCAGCCTGATTTTTGGCACAAGAAGTGGGCATCTGACCAGATCGGCTTTCATCAGCCTGAGGTGAACCCCCATTTGCAGCGGCACTGGCCGGATCTGTCGATCCCTGTATCGGCCCGCGTACTGGTGCCACTGTGTGGGAAAAGTCTGGATTTGCTGTGGCTGGCCGGGCGTGGCCACAAGGTTTTAGGGGTTGAGCTGTCGGAAAAAGCTGTCGAGGATTTTTTCAGCGAGCAGCGGGTGTCCCCGCAAATCAGCGAGAGGGGCGTATTCAAGGTATATCGCGCTGGATCTATCGAGCTTTGGTGTGGTGATTTCTTTGCACTGAAAGCGGACGATGTCGCCGATTGCGCAGCGCTGTACGACCGGGCAGCGATGATCGCGCTCCCGTCACCGATGCGTGAGCAGTATGCGGCGCACCTTCAGCAGATCTTGCCGCAGGGCTTGCAAGGATTGTTGATTACGCTGGATTACGATCAGTCACAGATGTCCGGGCCGCCGTTCGCGGTGTTGGACGATGAGGTGCAGCGGTTGCTGGGCGGCGGTTGGCAGGTGCAAGTGCTCGAACAGCAGGATGTGCTGGGGGAGAGCTGGAAGTTCTTGCAGGCGGGCGTGACGCGGTTGGAGGAGAGGGTTTACCGTATTTCCGGTCATTAGTTGTTTTTCGGCAGTACTGACGTTATCGCTGACTTGCCAGCGATGACGTCAGCCAGAGCAGCCCATGACTCGAAGCAATAAAAAAGACCCGCATCACTGTGGGCCTTCTTTTTTTACGTGAGCTGGATCAACCGCGACGACGCAAAGCGTCGATACGCTCTTCCAGAGGCGGGTGGCTCATGAACATGCGGGCGAAGCCCTGCTTGATACCACCGTTGATGCCAAACGCACTCAGGGTGTCCGGCATGTGTACCGGCAGGCCCTGTTCGGCACGCAGGCGTTGCAGTGCACCGATCATCGCGCTGGTACCGGCCAGACGTGCACCGGCTTCGTCGGCGCGGAATTCGCGTTTGCGCGAGAACCACATGACGATCGCACTGGCCAGGATGCCCAGTACCAGTTCGGCGAAGATGGTGGCCACGTAGTAGGCAATGCCCCGGCCTTCTTCGTTCTTGAAAAAGAACTTGTCGACGAAGTTGCCGATGATCCGCGCGAAGAACATCACGAAAGTGTTTACCACGCCCTGGATCAGCGCCAGGGTCACCATGTCGCCATTGGCAACGTGGCCGATTTCGTGAGCCAGCACGGCTTTCACTTCATCGGGCGAAAAACGCTCGAGCAGGCCCTGACTGACGGCGACCAGTGCGTCGTTCTTGTTCCAGCCAGTGGCGAACGCGTTTGCTTCGTAAGCGGGGAAAATACCGACTTCGGGCATCTTGATCCCGGCTTCGCGGGACAATTGCTCGACGGTTTGCAGCAGCCATTGCTCATGCCGTGTGCGTGGCTGGCTGATGATCTGGGTGCCGGTGCTCATCTTCGCCATCCACTTGGAGATGAACAGCGAGAACAGAGAGCCGGCGAAACCAAAGACTGCACAGAAAACCAGCAGCTGACTGAGGTCGAGATCAACCCCGTTGGCCGCCATGAACCCGTTGAAGCCAAAAAGGCTCAGGGTGATGCTGGCTATCAGCACGACCGCCAGGTTAGTGGCCAAAAACAGCAGGATGCGCATCATGGTTGTAGAAATCTCCTCAAGCTAAAGATGTAGCGTAGTGCGGGGTATATAAGGTGCTGCACCGGGCTATTCAACCGGGTGACTATTTCAAACTGTGTCCTACAGCGATTTCTTCGGCGCACGCCCCGTTTCCCACAACCGACACTGATACGGACGACACGCAGCCGCGACCCGTCGCCATGGCGTCAGGCGTATATGGCGGGTACGAATCGCAAGTGTAGAGGGCGTGTGGAGGAGGGGAGCGCAGAAGTGTTGCTGAATCAGACAGTGCGCAACGTTCGGGCCGTTGCGCACTGCTGGCCATTTACTGGCGGTAGGACTTAAGGAAGTTGCCGATGCGGCCGATGGCCATTTCGAGTTCGTCGACTCGTGGCAGGGTGACGACACGGAAGTGATCCGGCCACGGCCAGTTGAACGCCGTGCCCTGCACCACCAGCAACTTCTCGGAGAGCAACAGGTCAAGGACGAATTTTTCGTCGTTGTGGATCGGGCAGACCTTCGGGTCGATCCGTGGGAACGCGTAAAGCGCACCCATCGGTTTGACGCAGCTCACACCCGGGATATCGTTGAGCAGTTCCCAGGTACGGTTGCGCTGTTCCAGCAGGCGACCTTGCGGCAGTACCAGATCATTGATGCTCTGATAGCCGCCCAATGCGGTCTGGATCGCATGTTGGCTCGGCACGTTCGCACACAGACGCATGTTGGCCAGCATGTCGATGCCTTCGATGTAACTCTGGGCGTTGTGTTTCGGTCCGGAAATCGCGATCCAGCCAGAACGGAAGCCGGCCACGCGATAGGACTTCGACAGGCCGTTGAAGGTCAGGCACAGCAGATCCGGGGCCAGGGACGCGGTGCAGATGTGCACGGCGTCGTCGTACAGAATCTTGTCGTAGATTTCGTCGGAGAACACCACCAGGTTGTGCTGACGGGCCAGTTCCAGCATGCCCAGCAATACTTCCTTCGAATACACCGCGCCGGTCGGGTTGTTCGGGTTGATGATCACCATGGCCTTGGTGTTCGGGGTTATCTTGGCCTTGATGTCGGCCAGGTCCGGGAACCAGTCGGCACCTTCGTCGCACAGGTAGTGCACCGCGTTGCCGCCGGCCAGGCTCACGGCAGCGGTCCACAGCGGATAGTCTGGCGCCGGCACCAGCACTTCGTCGCCGTTGTTGAGCAGCGCCTGCAGCGACATCACGATCAACTCGGAAACGCCGTTACCCAGGTAGATGTCTTCGATGCCGACACCCTCGACCTGCTTTTGCTGGTAGTACTGCATCACAGCCTTGCGCGCGCTGAACAGGCCTTTGGAATCGCTGTAGCCTTGCGCGGTTGGCAGATTGCGGATCACATCCTGAAGGATTTCGTCCGGCGCTTCGAAACCGAACGGCGCCGGGTTGCCGATGTTCAGCTTGAGGATGCGCTGGCCTTCCTCTTCCAGTCGTTTGGCGTGCTTGAGCACCGGGCCGCGAATGTCGTAGCAGACGTTGGCGAGCTTGTTCGATTTGCTGAACTGCATGGCGATGTGATCCCGAAAATGAACGATCCAGACGGCGGATGGACAACCGTGCTGGGATTCCTGCGTCTTCGTACAGGCGAATGTCTTGAGGCATGGTGCCCAGAATCCGTTTGAATGCGCCCGGTCTGGCTGCCAGACTGGCGTGTGACGAGGCGCAATCATACGTGCCGCCCGATCCGTGGAAAAGGTACAGATCGGGCTTTTTCAGCCGCTGAGGTGTGATGATGGAAAAGTTGGAAAAAACCCTGGAAGAATGGAAAGCCATGCTTGATCCGCAGCAGTACGAGGTTTGCCGCCTCAGTGCGACCGAGCGACCGTTCTCCGGCAAGTACAACGCCACCAAAACTGATGGTGTTTACCACTGCGTCTGCTGTAACGAGCCATTGTTCGACTCCACGACCAAATTTGATTCCGGTTGCGGCTGGCCGAGCTTCTACGCGCCAATCGGCGAAGGTGCCATGACCGAAATCCGCGATATCAGCCACGGCATGATTCGTACCGAAGTGAAATGCGCGTGCTGTGATGCGCATTTGGGGCACGTCTTTCCGGACGGTCCGCCCCCGACTGGTTTGCGCTATTGCATCAATTCGGTGTGCTTGAATCTGGAGCCCCGGGAGTAGGTGTTTGGGCGGCCCAAGGGTCGCTCTTCGAATAATTAAATTGTGTGCAATTAAATTGTTCGCTATTTTTGCGGCTTCTTCCTGATTTCAGAGCGCGCCCCATGAGCGACAACCTGCTGAATATCCCTTGCACCACCATCAAGGGCGAACAAAAGACCCTGGCCGATTTCGCCGGTAAAGCGGTGTTGGTGGTCAACACTGCCAGCAAGTGCGGCTTCACCCCACAGTACAAGGGGCTGGAGGAACTGTGGCAGACCTACAAGGACCAAGGCCTGGTAGTTCTGGGCTTTCCATGCAATCAATTCGGCAAGCAGGAGCCGGGCAATGAGGGCGCGATCAGTGAGTTCTGCGAACTGAATTTCGGTGTCAGCTTCCCGCTGTTCAAAAAGATCGAAGTCAACGGCGCAGGCGCCCACCCACTGTTTGTGCAATTGAAGAAGCGCGCTCCGGGTGTACTCGGTTCTCAGGGCATCAAGTGGAACTTCACCAAGTTCCTGATTGGCAAAGATGGCCAGTTGGTCAAGCGCTTTGCGCCGGCCACCAAGCCGCAGGATCTGAGCCGCGAGATCGAAGCCTTGCTCAAATGAACAGCCTGTCCGTCGATTCGCTGAACCTCGACAGTCAGTTGTGCTTCAAGCTGTATGCGGCTTCTCGTGCGGTGATCCGCGCCTACAAGCCGATGCTCGATCAGCTTGGCCTGACCTACCCGCAATACCTGGCGATGCTGGTGTTGTGGGAATGGCTGGACAGCGCGCCAGAGCAACCGACGGTCAAGGCACTTGGCGAGCGACTGGCGCTGGATTCCGGCACCTTGACCCCATTGCTCAAGCGGCTGGAGCAATTTCAACTGGTACAGCGCCAGCGCTCTGTGCTCGATGAGCGTGAGGTGCATCTGAGTTTGACGGCGGCGGGGCAGGCGCTACGCGAGGAGGTCGGGCCACTGAAGGCCCGTCTGCTGTGCGACAGCGGTGTGGATCTGGACCGATTGAATGGCTTGCGCGACGGACTCGATCACTTGCTGGGTCAGATCAAAGCGCTGGCGTAGTCGTGATCCATTGGTCCAGCAATGCCGCCAGCTCTTCGCGGCGAAACGGCTTGGCCAGGTAGTCACTCATGCCCGCCGCCCGACAGCGTTCACGCTCCTCGGACATAGCGTTGGCGGTCAACGCGACAATCGGCAGGTTTGGCCAGCGTCCGCTCTGGCGAATCTGTCGGCTCGCTTCATAACCGTCCATCACGGGCATGTTGCAGTCCATCAGCACCAGATCGAATTCCTGATACTCCAACTGATCCAGCGCTTCGGCGCCATGGGCAGCCACCACGACATCACAGCCAAGTTTGCCGAGCATGCCTTTGGCCACCAGTTGATTGACCGGGTTGTCCTCGACCAGTAGCACACGCCCACGTCTGACGGGGGGCGAAGTTTCGAGTTGTGCATCGTTGATGGTGGCGACCTCCGGGTTCAAGGTGCGCCGCAGATTCTGATAGAGCGCGTTACGCGCCAGTGGTCGGGCCTGTTGTTGCAGCGGGGCGAGGGCTGCCGCTTCTTCGCTGGGCAGGAAACTGCCGTAGGCGGTCACCAGCAGGATCGGAGCGGTGAGTGTCGGACGCAGCCCGAACAGGCACTCGGGGCAGTCAGTGATCAGTACATCGGGCGACAGCCCCAGCAGCGAGTCGTCCATAGTGCGTTGTTCGTACGCAAGGCCCCAGACCGGCAGCAGATTTTTCAACAACTCTGCCAAGCCGCTGCTGGCGGCGGTAATGGCGAGGACTTTGCCATGCAGAAGCGCCGGAGCCAGTGCTCGGGTATGGCAGGGCAGCGGTAGCTCGGCGCAGAACTGGCTGCCGAAACCGGTCTCGGAAGTGATACTCAGGCGTCCCTGCATGGCTTCGCAGAGGTTGTAAGTCAGCGCCAATCCCAGTCCGGTGCCGCCGTACTGGCGGGTAATGCCGGCACCCGCCTGAGTGAACGGCTGGAAGATCTTCACCTGTGCATCCTGTGCGATACCGATACCGGTGTCGCAGACTTCGATACGCACGCCATCCTTGTAGGTCGACAATCGCACATCCACCCGCCCGAAGCGGGTAAATTTCAGGGCGTTGGACAGCAGGTTGCTGACGATCTGCCGGACCCGGGTCGGATCGCCCAGCACCAGTGCGGGGAAGTGCGGATCAATCAGGCAGGTCAGCTCGACGCTCGGCGCCGCGTTCTGCGACAGCAGGTTGGCGGTGTCCTCGATCAATGAGCCGAGGTCGAACGGGATGTGCTCGAGCTCCAGTTGTCCTGCATCGAATTTAGACAGGTCGAGAATATCGTTGAGCAACTCCACCAGCACTTTGCCCGAGTCGTGGGCGATCGATAGCTGTTGTTGTTGCTCGGCATTCAGCGGTCCGTCGAGTGAAAGCGCGATCATCCCCAGCAGACCGTTGAGTGGCGTGCGGATCTCATGGCTCATGTTGGCCAGGAACGCCGACCGTGCTTCGGCCATCTCCAGCGCCGTGCTGCGGGCGACTTCGAGCTCCTGATTGGACTGGCTGAGCCGGGTATTGATCGCTTTGAGTTCGGCGGTCCGCGTCGAGACGATGTCTTCCAGTTGGCCGAGGTATTCGGTCAGACGGTTTTCGGCGTTGCGCCGCTGCTGGATCTCGGTGGCGATGTTCTCGAATTGCTGATTGGCGACTTTGACCAGTACGCCGATTTCATCGTTGGCATGCCCGGCCGGGCATTCCAGCGTGGCCGCTTCGGCGCTGCGAGGGTCACGTCCGCTGAGCTCGCGAATGACGCGAACCAGCGGTTTGGTCAGCATCACGTAAAACAGCGCCAGCAGAATGCCGGTCAGGATCAGGCTGCGCGCGAATCCATTGAGCAGTGTGACCTCGGCCCGGCGCAGGAAGCGGCTGCCGTACGTGTAGGTGTCGACTTCAAGACTCAGGATCCCCAGCGATTCGTTGGGCAGGTGATCCAGATACAGGCGATCTTCGAATTGACGCTTGGCGCCGAAGAGGAAATCGCTGATCACCCGATAGCCGTTTTGCAGCTCCGGGCGTTTGACACTGGCCAGCTCCGTATTGTTGTTGTCGATCAGTTGCGCAGAAATGATTGCCGGAGAGCGCAGCAGGCCCAAGGCGAGTTCCTGGGCCAGTTCGGCATCGATGTTGTAGGCAATGCGTGATGCCGGGTTATGGCTGATCTCCAGCAAAGACAGGATTTCACGGTTGATGGCGGCGTCTTCACTGGCATAATCGATGCCGATTTGCAGTAGGCTGAGCAGCGTGCCGAGAATGAACCCGACCAGCACAGTAAGCCGGGCTTGTTTGTATGACAGCCGGTGAGTGAATTTGATATCCATGGGGTGTTGAACCACTTCCGTTTCCCTTCGCTGCTCAAGCATAGTCGATCATGTACGGATACCGAGGTTCCCGAATCGCCTTGTAACAAGGCTCGGCGCGGGAGTTTTGATCTGAGTGTCGTCGCTGGATCGCCATCATCACTGTGAAAGGGCCCGAGGAGAAGACGTGGATTCCCGATTGAATGCTTTTCTTGAACGTGCCGAGTCTGTTCTGGCGCGGATCGAACCGTTGTTGCCGGTGCCTCGTCCTGTCATCGACTGGGGGACTTGCCTGGCTGCGCGCTGGCAGCGTGACGGACGCAGCGGTTTTCTGCTGCCGCTGGAGGTCAGCCTCGACATGCGGCTGTCCGACCTGATCGGTGTTGACCGTCAGCTTGAGCAACTGGGGCGCAACACCCGGCAATTCCTCGACGGCATGCCGGCCAACCACGCTTTGCTCTGGGGCTCGCGCGGCACCGGCAAATCCTCGCTGGTCCGGGCGTTGCTCGCCGAGCACGCCAAGGCCGGCCTGCGCCTGATCGAGATCGAGCGCGACCATCTGGCCGACTTGCCGCGCGTGGTCGAGCAGATTGCCAAACTGCCGCAACGTTTTGTGCTGTTCTGCGATGACTTGTCGTTCGAATCCGGTGAAGGTGATTACCGCATTCTCAAAAGCGTGCTTGACGGCTCGCTGGAGCAGGCGCCGGACAACGTCTTGCTGTACGCCACGTCCAATCGCCGTCACCTGGTGCCGGAGAAGGAAAGCGACAACGAAAACTGGACACGCGTCGACGGCGAACTGCACCCCAGTGAAGCGGTGGAGGACAAGATCGCGCTGTCGGATCGTTTCGGTCTGTGGCTGTCGTTTTATCCGTTTACCCAAGAACACTTCCTGAATGTTGTCGAGCACTGGATCGGCCAGTTGGCCGCCAAGGCTGGCCTGAGCTGGCAGCGCGACGAAGCACTGGACATCCTTGCCGTGCGTTGGGCCACCGGCCGCGGCAATCGCAACGGACGTTGCGCGTACCAATTCGCCCGTTATTGGGTGGGACTGAAATTGTTGGAGCACAAGGCATGATTGATTTGCAACAAAGCGGCCAGGGCCTCGAAGGCTATGGCATGTTGGCCGCGCAACTGGAGTCGCTGCTGGCCGATGAGCGCGATTTTATCGCCAACGCTGCGCAGTTTTCCGCGTTCCTGTTCAACCAGCTCGAGGATCTGAACTGGGCGGGTTTCTACCTCAATCGCCACGAAGAGTTGGTGCTCGGCCCGTTTCAGGGCCAGATCGCATGCGTGCGTATTGCGTTCGGGCGCGGTGTCTGCGGTGCTGCGGCGGCAACCTTGCAGACCCAGCGGGTTGAAGACGTTCACGCGTTTCCCGGTCATATCGCCTGCGACAGCGCCTCGAACAGTGAACTGGTCGTGCCGCTGGTCAAGGAGGGGCGCCTGATCGGTGTTCTTGACCTCGACAGCCCGAAGCTTGCGCGATTTGGCGCCACCGATCAGACGGGTATCGAGCAACTGGCGGCGATCTTCCTGCGCCTGACCGACTGCTGATCACGCGCCAAGGCCGGCCTTTTGCAACAGGCTGGCCGTATCCACTGAATCAATCTGGTGGGGGGCGAGAAAACGTTCGGCGTACTGCATGTACACGCCGTCGTTGATGAACAATCCAAACAACTGCGCATCGATGTGCGCCTCGCGGCACATGGTAGCCATGATCCCCAGAGCCTCGCTCAAGGACTTGGCTTTCTTGTAGGGACGATCGGCCGCAGTGAGTGCCTCGAAAATATCGGCGATCGCCATCATTCTTGCTGGCAGGCTCATCTCTTCGCGCTTAAGGCGTTTCGGGTAACCGGTGCCGTCCATTTTTTCATGATGGCCACCCGCGATTTCGGCAATGCTGTCGAGGTGGCCGGGGAAGGGCAGGTGACTGAGCATCATGATCGTCTGCACCATGTGGTGATTGATGATGTAGCGCTCTTCGCGGGTCAGGGTTCCGCGCACGATGCTCAGGTTGTACAGCTCGCCGCGATTGTATTTGTAGCGCGGTACATCCAGCTTGAAGCCCCACGGATTGTCGTCCGCAATCAACTCGTTTGCGTCGCGTTCAAGTAAATGTTCGGGTTTGTCCGCCAGCAACTTTTCGTGTGCTGGCAAACTCTGCACTGGTGTTTTCGCCTGACGCTTGTTTTCTTCCCATGACACGCCCAAACGGTCATCCAGCGTCCGCACCCATGTGCGTTGGGACAGATCATGCAGGCGCTGCAGATCCGCTTCGGCCATCGCTTCACTGCCCAGGTTGCAGCGGGCCACAAAGGCAAAGTCTTCGTCCAGTGCGTACAGGGTTGCATCGCGTCGTTCGGCCAGTGAGGTTTCGTCTCCACCCAGGGCTAGGGCCTGCCAGTAAATGATCCAGGCATCGCGCTTGAGCACTTCGAAACGGGTGCGGATTTCGTGGATGCGGTCGTTGAGGGTTTCCAGTTTGGTGGCCTTGTCGACCACGTATTCCGGCGTCGTGACCTTGCCGCAGTCGTGCAGCCACGCGGCAATGTGCAAGGCTTCCCATTCATCCTCGGTGGGTTGATAGGCCTTGAAGGCGGGCGCCTGGCTCGCCGCAGCGGCCTGGGCGAGCATCAGGGTCAGCTCTGGCACTCGTTGACAATGCCCGCCGGTATAGGGGCTCTTGGCGTCAATGGCCCCGGCGAGTAACTGAATGAATGCATCGAGCAGTTGTTTCTGTCTGGCTTGCAGGCGTTGGCTCTCGATACTCACAGCCGCGGCACCGGAGACTGCCTGCAGGAAGGCAATGCGGTCGGGCCGCAGTTTTTCGAGGTCGGCCGGGGTGCCGCTGTCGTTGATCAGCAGGATCAGCAGCCCGATGGTTTCGTTATGGCGGTTGTGCAGGCGGATGCCGATCAGATGGATGCGCGGCGAGGCCATTGCCAGCAAGACTTTCTGCAGATCCCCGGCCTGATCGACACCCATGTTGCTCACCACATTGTCGGTGCTGACCAATTGTTCAAACCATGCAGGGCCTTGGCTCTCGTGCAGGTCGTGCCCCTGAATATCGAACGCCTCCAACGCTTGAGGTGTGCCATTGATCACCAGCCCGTAAGGCTCCATGCGGCTGTCATCGTTTTCACGCAGATAGATCAGCCCTGCCTGAGCCTGGGCGATCTGCACCGTTTCGAACAGTACCCGTTGCAGCAGCGGTGCGAACCGGGTTTCGGCCCCCAGGGTGTCGGTTATCCGGAAGAAACTTGCCAGGGTATCTTTCATTCGGGCCATCGACACGCTCAATTGGTCGACTTCAAGTACCGGAGAGCGCCGGGCCAGTGGAAAGTTGAAATCGAAACTGCGGATCGCGTCCGCTTCCTTTACCAGCGCATGCAGCGGTTTGACCAGAATACGCGAGATCACCCAACCCAATGGCAGGCACAACAACAAGGTGCCCAGGGTGATCAACGCACCTTGCCAGCGCATGCGATAGGCATCGACCAACAGTTCGTCTTCCGGCACGAGCAACGCCAATTGCAAACCTTTCGGGCCGCCTTCCTGAATGCTGCTGCGTGCGACGATCCATTGCCGGCCGTTCGCTTCCAGTCGATTGCCCGTGTGTGCACCAGACAGCAGCGCATGGAGGCTGGGGCTCAAGTCGGCCGCCCTGGACAGATGCGCGGTGCGGTCATCGACGATCAGGCGGCTGCTATCGGGATAAGCCACGGCATTGCCGTTGGCATCGAACAGGACAATTTCGGTAGAAGGCGTGACGACATGCTTGCTCAAGGTGGCAGACAGGGCGGCCAATGTCAGGTCGGCGCCAATCACCGCATTCTCGCCACTGCGTCGGGCCAGCGTGGTGCCGACATTGTGGGTGGAGAAAAACACATAGGGTTGGGTGGTGATCTGCTCGGTTTGCTGGCGGGCGTCGACGAACCAGGCGCGGCTGCGCGGATCGTAGGCGTCTTCGGTATTGTCCTGGCGGCTGATTGGCGTCAGGGCGAGGTCGAAGAACAGCGATTGCGAATGCATCTTGCCCTGCGGGTCATGCTCGATGCTCCAGACCTGATACGCCGCCGCTTCCGGTGCCTTGAGCAATGTCTTCAAGGCAGCGGTGCGTAGCGGGCGGACCATGAAAAAGTCGCCATTGGCATAACCCAGATAGAGCGAGGCCAGGTTCGGGTTGTCCGTGAGCGACTGGCTGAACGGTCTGAGCAGCGGCAAGCGTTGATCAAGACGCATGGCCTGTGTGGCGGGATTGTCCGCCAGCAGGCTCAACAGGTGCCGGATTGGCTGATAGGTCGCGGACATGTCCAGGCGCACGTCCTGCTCGATCCTGTTGAACAGTTTTTCACTGCTCGACAGGATGATCTGTGTCGTCTGGCGATAATTGAACAGTCCCAGCACCACGCCCGTGAGCAACAGCAGAAACGTGAACATGACACTGATGTGCACGTGCAGCGGGAACCGGCGTTGTTGCGGGCGCAGTGGGCTGGGCATTTCCGGTTCTCCTTGATGGTTAACTCACTGCTCAGCGCCAAGCATAGTTAAGGCACGCTCATTGTGCCTTGATCGGACAATGCTAATTGTTGTTGCAAGGCTTGCTCCAGTTCGAGTATTGCCCGGTTGCTCGCCTCGCAACGGCGGGCGATCTCGTCCGTTGCCAATGCCTGTGCGCAGGCCTGTTCAAGGGCATCGCAGCATTCGATTACGCGTGTTGCCTGAGCGATGCGCGCGGCGCCTTTGATCTTGTGAGCGACCACGGCCAAGGCTCCGGGATTGTCTTGCGGCGACAACGCGAGCAGTTCCTGTCGGTCGAGACGGCTGCTTTTGAGCAGTTCAACCAGCAGCCGCCGAGCCTGTGCAGGATTGCCGCCGGTCAACATGTTCAGACTTTGCAGGTTGAATGCTGGCGAGGGTGAAACCGGGACGATGCCATCGAGCCACTGGCTGAGCAGACTCAGGCTCAGGGGTTTGAACAGGCAATCGTTCATGCCGGCCTGTTTGCAACGTTGTATTTCCTCGGGTTGTGCATTGGCGGTGAAACCCAGCACGGTGCAGGGTGGGCAGCGGCTCTGCAGCTCTTGCTGGCGAATGGCGCGGGTCAGTTCATAGCCATTCATCAAGGGCATGTTGCAGTCGACAATCACCAGGTCGAACCGGCCATCCTTCCACACTTCAAGTCCGCAGCGACCGTTCTCGGCGATGCTGAAGTGATGACCGAGGAACTCCAGTTGCTGACACATCAACAAGCGGTTGGCAGGGTGATCGTCCACCACAAGTACGCGCAGGGGCGCCAGCGAAGTTTTGACAGGGGGTTCACTTCGGGCCGAACTCACCAGGGCCGGCAAGGTTTCCAGCGGCAAGGAAATGCATACCTGGGTGCCGATCCCGGGCTGGCTGCTCAATTGCAGTTGTCCGCCCATCATTTCGCACAGATTGCGACTGATGACCAGGCCCAGACCCGCGCCGCTTCTGGCCTGCTGATGGCTGTTCTGCGCCTGGGCAAAGGGTGCGAACAAACGCTGCTGATCCTCGGCACTGATACCGACGCCGCTGTCCTGTACGGTCAGTTGCATCAGCGCACGAGCCGGCACCTCCGTGCTCATGAGGTCAAGAGTGATCCTGATATGTCCGCGCTCGGTGAACTTGATGGCGTTGCTGATCAGGTTGGACAGCACTTGCTTGAAGCGCAGTGGGTCCAGCTGCACGTCGACCGCCAGATCCGGCGGATTGAAGATGATTTGCAGGGCCAGATTTTTCTGCCGGGCGAGGCCGTCGAAAATTCTGGCGACAGACGCCACCGTGTCGACCAGATTGACCCGTTCCGGACAAAGGCTCAGGCGTCCGGATTCGATCCGTGCGATGTCGAGAATGTCGCCGATCAAGCCCAACAGATCCTTGGCTGAATGGTAGGCAGTGTCGATCGATGAACGGTCCGGATGCTGTTGATCCATGCGTTTGAGCGTCAGCTCGAGCATACCGATCACAGCATTCATCGGTGTGCGGATCTCGTGACTCATGGTGGCAAGAAAAGTGCTCTTGGCACGGTTCGCCTCATCTGCCTGCTCTTTGGCGGTGCGCAACTCGTCGAACAGTTGGCGACGCTCGCTGATGTCGATCCAGCCACCGATGATGCCTTTCACTTCGCCGCTGGAGTCGCGATACGGGATGATCCAGTGATAGATCGTCAGCCGGCGGTTACCGATGTGCAGGGGACGATCCAGTAACTGGGGAATGCCTTCGTTCACTACACGCTGATAATCGGCTTGAAACGCCTGCGCTTCGAAGGCGTTGCTCAGAGTGCCTTGCATGACGCTTTTGCCGATAACATCCTCGCGTCTGGCATTGAATACTTCGAGGTAGCTGTCGTTGCAGCTTTGCAACAGACCTTTGCGGTCGCGAACGTAGATCGGGTGTGGTGTGCCGTTGACCAGTGAGCTCATGAACTCGAACTGGTCGCTCAAGGCTCGCTCGGCTGCCTGGCGCTGTTTGATCTGGTGTCGCATGTAGGCGTTCCAGGCCAGCAGGAGCAGCAGGACCAGGCAGGCTCCTGTGATCACTTGATAGAACAGGCGCTGATAGTTGCGCCAGATGTTCTGCGAGGCGCTGGAGTAACCGCGCCACCGGCCGTTGATCACGCCGAGTTCTTCGGGGGCAATGCTCAACAACGCTTTGTTGATGATCGAACCCAGTTCCTTGTTATCACGGGCAGTTGCCAGGGAGAACGCTGCCTGACCGGTGCCGATGGTGGTGGTGATTTGCAACGCGCGTTCGAAGATCCGCGAAGAAATGAAGTAGTTGGCGATCACCAATGAATTCACCGCGCCGTCAACGTGACCTTCGGCCAGTAGCGAGACGGCGCTGAATGTATCTTCTGTTTCGATCAACTGGATACGTGGGAACTCGCGTCGCAAATACTCGACCATCGGATTGCCTTGGGCAATCGCCAGTCGCTTGTCTTTGAGCTGACCCAGATTGGTCGGGCTGTCAGCGCTTTTGCGAGTCAGCAAGACGTAAGAGTTTTCCAGATAGGGCCGACTGAAGTTCAGGGTTTTTTCCCTCTCGGCAGTTGGCAGCAGTGCAGCTATGAGATCGGCCTTATGGCTGTCGATCTGTTTGATCATCTGTGCGTCGTTACGGCTGCGATGGATCTCGAAGCGCAAGCCGGTGCGCAGGCGGATCAGTTCGAGAAGGTCTGCGCTGATTCCTCGAAAATTGCCGTCGCCGTCGAAGAAGGTCAGCGGCGCGTATGCTTCATTCACCACCACACTCACCACGGGATGCTGTTTGAGCCATGTTTCTTCGCGTCTGGTCAATTGCAGCTTCTGATCGGTGAGGAGCAGGTCGCTGCCGGCGCTCCAGCGTTTGGCGATGTTGTCCCGTTCGCTGCGTGGAACCGCTTTGAGCACGGCGTCGATGATGCCCAGCAATTGCGGATTGTTACGCCGTACGGCGAAGCTGAATCCGAGGGCTTCCTGCTTGCCGAAATTAGCCATGCGGACGTTGTTCAGGTGGCCCTTGTTGATCATGTAATGGGTGGAAAGCGTGTCACCGATAAATACATCGGCCTGATCGAATGCGACGGCGTTGATCGCGTTTTGATAGGAGGGATAACAGGTAATGAGCGCTTTGGGATAAAGCATCTTGACGTCAGGGGGCGGCAGGTAGTGATACACCATGCTCAGTCGCAGGCCTGCCAGGCCTTCGGTCAGGGAGCGGTTTTCGTCTTCGCGGGTAACGAGCACTGGCTGATCAATTGCGTACGGTTCGGATAGCGCGATGTCGGCATTACTGGCTTCGAACCCGTTCGCCGTACCCAGCAGGTCAACCTGGCCGTCGATGAGCGCGTGAATCGCGGCCTCTCGGGAGGGAAAGCGTTTGACCCGGATCGGCAAACCGATGGTTTGACTGAGAAGCCCTGCATAGTCGGCGGTCAGCCCCTCGTAATCGCGACCGCTGGCGGTCATGTCGAAGGGGGGGTAATCGGGGGCAGAGGTGCCCAGTATCAGCTCGCTACGGGTTTGCAGCCACTGTCGTTGAGACTGTTCGAGTGCCACTGGCACCGATTCGCTCGCCGAGCGGCTGAGCAAGTTATAGTCCGGTGAATCAAAAGGCATGGCGAACACATTGCTGCTCAAGAACAGACCGGCACTCAACGCAATTAAATAGTCTTTTAAACGACTGGGCATGCTGGCTCTCACACGAGTGCGTTACGTTTGGCCATCTCGATAAGCTCTACAAGGGATTTGGCTTTGAGTTTCTGCATAAGGCGTTTTTTGTAGGTGCTGACGGTTTTATTGCTGAGAAACATGCCTTTGGCTATTTCCTTGTTGGTGCGCCCTTGGGCAAACAGTTGCAATACCATCAACTCGCGATCGTTGACGGACTTGAAGAGTTCCAGTTCTGTATAACGAATATCGTCGCTGCGAACCGGGTTCAACGCTTGGCTGGGGAAATAGTTGTAACCGGAAAGTACCGCCTTTATAGCACTGACCAACTCGCTCAGGTCTTCCTGTTTACATACATAGCCCGACGCACCGGATTGCATGCAGCGAATTCCGAATAAAGTCGGGCATTGCGCGGTCAGTACCAGGGTTTTCAACGGAGAACTCATGGCGTTGAATCGCGCCAGTACCTCCAGGCCGTCGAGTTTTGGGATGCTGATGTCGAGAATGATCAGGTCGGGCATGCACTCTCGCACCATCTGCATGGCATCGACCCCATTATCGGTCTCTCCGACAACCTTATAACCTTCATGTTCCAGCAGCATGCGAACGGCGAGACGGATGACCGGGTGATCGTCGACAATAAAAACGGAGTTCATAATCAAATCCCATACAAGCACCAATAAAGCGCGCACCTTAGCCCAGATAGATGAAGGCTCGCATGAACTGACTTGGCTTCAGTCGCGATATCGGATTATTCCTACAATTAATGAGGAAAGGTACTACGGTCGAACTAGGTTTGGCGTAAGGATGTACAGGGAATGCAGTGGCTTATAGTTCGGCTTGAATGTTTTACAAGTGTTGGTTGTTAATGGTTTTTTATAGGTGTTTAAGTGTGCTGGTTCGTCGCTTGTTTGTTTTTGTTTGTTTTGCCGTTACGTCGCGCCATAGAACTGCTGAGTGTGCCCGTGTCATAAGGGATTGAGCAGAGAAAGTGATTGCCCGACATTCGGTCGGCTAAATGCCGACCGAATGAGGCTGAATCAGCGACTGGAGCGACCGGTCATTTCCAGCGCCATGTCGCTGGCGTAGCTGTCGGTCATGCCGGCAATGAAATCGATCATGCGTAAAAATGACGTGTGCAACGAACCTTGCGAATCCGGTGCGTTATTGCCCAGCAAATCGAGAATACGTCGACTCTTGAACGACGGCGTGCGCCCGTTGTGTTGTTCCAGTGCAGCACCGCAGAACGAGTTGAGCAGAATCTCCAGCGTCGTGTAGGCGCCGATTTCGTGCAGGGTTTTGCGTTTGTCCTGAAAGATCTTCTTGCGGGCAATGTCCTTGGCGTTCAATACACAGCGCTTGGCCGGGCCGTGCATGTGCTCGACCAGATCGCCGTGCAACGTGCCGGCAAGCAGTGCGTCCTGTTGCTCGACAAAGGCCCGCGCCGCCGCGTTGGTCAAATGTTCGATGGCCTTGCCACGCAGGATTGCCAGTTTGCGTCGACGTGAATCCTGCGGGCCAAGCTGACGATAGGTTTCGGGCAGATCATCGCCCACCAGTCCGAGCAGCAGCGATTCGACTTCGGCGTATTCCAGCAACTCCATCTCAAGACCGTCCTCGAGGTCGATCAGGGCATAGCAGATGTCGTCGGCGGCTTCCATCAGGTACACCAACGGATGGCGCGCCCAGCGCTGGTCTTCCAGTTGCGGCAGTCCGAGCTTTTGAGCGATCTGTTCGAGCAGCGGCAGCTCGCTCTGATAGCAACCGAATTTGTGTTTTTTGTATCCCAGGGAGTCAGCGTGACGGGCTGTCCATGGGTATTTCAGATACGTGCCAAGCGTGGCGTAGGTCAGGCGGGTGCCGCCGTCGAACTGATGGTACTCAAGCTGCGTGAGCACCCGGAAACCCTGGGCATTGCCTTCGAAATTGAGGAAATCGGCGCGTTCGGCTTCACTCATGCCATCAAGCCAGCCACGCCCGGCCGCCTGTTGAAACCAGTGGCGAATGGCATCTTCACCTGAATGGCCGAATGGCGGGTTGCCGATGTCGTGAGCCAGACAAGCCGATTGCACGACCATCCCCAGGTCGGCGGGATCACACCAATCGGGAAGGGCATTGCGCAGGGTTTCTCCGACGCGCATGCCCAACGAGCGGCCGACGCAACTGACTTCCAGTGAATGGGTCAGGCGCGTGTGGATGTGATCGTTGCTCGACACCGGATGCACTTGGGTCTTGCGACCCAGGCGGCGGAAGGCGCCGGAGAAAATGATGCGGTCATGGTCTTTATGGAAAGGGCTGCGGCCGAGCTCTTGCGGGCTGTGCAGGGGCTTTCCGAGGCGTTCGCGGTTGAGCAGGGTGTGCCAATCCAAGGCTGATTCTCTCCGTCTGGTGACTGAATTGCCCTAGCTTCCCGGTTCACGGCGGCACCTGCAAGCGGAACTACAGCCCCGCCGCATCGATGTCGATCAACAATAACCGTTCGCCGTTGTCGAAAAACTGTCCGGCCGTCAGGCAATACTGGTTGCTGGTAGCGTCGCGGTAGGTGTTGGAGAGGGTCAGGCGCCGCTCCTCCCAGCCTTCGGCGAGTAAATGGTAGAAATACGGGCGCCATGACCAGTTGTGCCCCAGATACCGGTTATCAGCGCCCCAGCCGTTGTTGCGCCATTCCAGATTGGGGGTCAGTTGCGTGCCATGACGGTCGCATTGATAAAACCGCAGCAGCCATGGGAAGGCTTCCAGTTGTGGCAATGCACTGAGTGGCGCGTGAGCCTGAGCCCAGTGTTGCAGGATTGCCATCAATTCACTGAGTTGCTTGCGCATCTGCATCAACCGTGAGCGTTCGGCGAGTTTCTGATGAACGTACCGCTGGCGTAGCTCGGCAAAACGCTGCACAAAAGCGTCTGTCGGATAGAAGGCTTCCTGGGCCCGGGCGAACAGAAAACCCTGCACGTAACGGGAACCGCACTCGAGGGCGAAATTCAGTTGGGCTTCGGTCTCGACACCTTCGGCGATGATCCAGCAGCCGGTTTTCTCGGCCATTTGTGCAAGCGCTTTCACCACATCACTGCTCGGGCCGCCTAGGGCGGCGGCCTGAAATAAACGCATGTCGAGTTTGAGGATATCCGGTTGCAACGCCAGTACTCGATCAAGTTGCGAATAACCGGCGCCAAAGTCATCGATGGCAATTCGCGCACCGGCCTGGCGATAACGCGCGACCACTTCGGCAAGGCGCTCACCATTGCCCCCCAATTCGGTGATTTCGAACACGATACGTTGCGGATCAACATCATGTCGTGCCAGTTGTTTACGGCTGGGTAGCGCTTGATCGGAGCGCAGTCGACTGATCCAGCGCGGCGACATGTTCAGGCTGAGAAACCAGTCAGCCGGAGCTTCATGCAAGCGACTCAGGGCGTTGTCACGAATCTGCCGATCAAGGCGGCGCAGTGCGATGGCAGGCGTGCGGCTGTCGGCGAACAATGGCCCGACCGAGGTCAGTTGACCGTCAGCCTGACGCAGGCGTCCTAACGCTTCGACGCCTGCTATGCGTCCGGTGGCCGTGTCGATGAAAGGCTGAAAGCAGGCGAGCGGTTGCCCGTCGATCACGGGGCCTCCTTAGTCGTTCTTGTTCTGGCTGGACCCCGTCGACCGGGTAGGCGCGAGAGGATTGAACCTCCGGATACAGGAGGTTCATCTCGCGGCTATTGCAAGAATGTAGCCAGATGCGTCCGTTCAGCGTTTGCCAGAACCCTGCATGACCAGTTTGATCAGCGGCCCAAGGCTGGTGCCCAGACGAATCAATCGGGTCAGCCCCCCGACGCCGCCGCTTTTCGCGCCTTTGCCGGTAATAAAGCCCAGCAGTGTGACAGCCGCCACGCCCCACAGCGGCGCGTGCTTGATGCCCAAGCCACCCTGCAGGTTTTGTGTCATGCCGCGCATCCGCTGCAGGGGCTGCATCACCTGACCCGCTTCATGGCGGATTTCCTGCCGGTGCATTTCCATGCGAAGGCGGATAAGCGCTTTGCGCATTTCCCGGCGTGAGCTGTTCTGTGGAAGTTCATGCAGGCTCATGGCAGCAGGCGCTCCCGGTCATTGGCCAGCTCTTCGAGCGTGCCGTGGAAGGGCGAGGATTCATCGAAGATCGCAGCCTTGAGGCGCAACCCACAGAAGATCGCCGCCAGGGTGTAGAACACGCACAGGCCGATGATCGCCGGGAGACGGTAGGTATCCCAGAACACAATCAACACCAATGTCGACAAACCGACCAGCAACAGCAGGGCAAACACCAACGCCAGGCCTGCAAAGAGCAACAGGCTGACGGTGCGTGCTTTCTGCTCTTGCAATTCGATGCCGAACAGCTCGACATGACTGTGCAACAAGCCAAGGACGGCAGCGCCCAAACGCCGCGTGGAGGAGGCGGTGCCCGCAGTCGGGCCGGATTCACCGATCGACATGATCAGCGCCGAGTGGCCAGCAGGCCGATCAGGAAGCCGACGCCTGCCGCGATACCAACGGACTGCCAAGGGTTGGCCGACACGTAATCTTCGGTGGCAGTGACAGCGGCCTGACCACGATCACGCAGAGTGTCTTCGGTCAGTTTCAGGGTTTCCCTTGCACGCAGCAGACTGTCGTGGATCTGATCTCGCAGTTCATCGGCCTGATCGCCTGCCAGACTGGCGGTGTGCTCGAGCAAACGTTCGGTGTCGGCGACTAATGTCTGGAAGTCGTTGATCAGGATTTCTTGAGCAGTCTTTGCCTTGATGCTGGCCATGGTGGATCTCCGTAGGTGGCGTCTGAATCGTTCGAGTATGAGCCTTGCGCGAAGGTTCAGTACAAATGACTGGTACAACTTTTGCTGTGTCGTGGTGCGTCGCCCGGCTGTCGTGCGCGGTTGCTGGGCACGCAAGCAGGAAAACCTTAACTCAAACAATCCATGTTCGTGTCAGGACATCGACCTCGTGCGCCAAAGTGGTTCATCGGCCCCTGGGGTTCATGACAGTTTGGTCGCAACTTGGTGCATGAAATGCCCGCACGAACTGCTTTGGTGCCTTTTTAAGCCCTCAGGTCTGCCTCTTTATGGAAAATCTGCAAAGCGCTGTGGACACGCTGGTTCACAGCTCCAATACGTTGTTCATTCTGATCGGTGCGGTGATGGTGCTGGCAATGCACGCCGGTTTCGCTTTTCTGGAGGTCGGTACGGTCCGCCAGAAAAACCAGGTCAACGCATTGTCGAAAATTCTCAGCGATTTCGCCGTCTCGACCCTGGCCTATTTCTTTATAGGTTATTGGATTTCCTACGGCGTGACCTTCATGCAACCGGCGGCGGTGTTGAGCGCCGATCATGGTTATGGGCTGGTGAAGTTTTTCTTCCTGCTGACTTTTGCGGCGGCGATCCCGGCAATCATTTCCGGCGGCATTGCCGAGCGAGCACGCTTTGTTCCGCAATTGTGCGCTACGGCGCTGATCGTGGCGTTCATCTATCCGTTTTTCGAGGGCATGGTCTGGAACGGCAACTATGGCCTGCAAGCCTGGCTGACGGCGCGGTTCGGTGCGGCTTTCCATGACTTTGCCGGTTCTGTGGTGGTACATGCCATGGGCGGCTGGCTGGCGCTGGCGGCGGTGTTGCTGCTCGGCCCGCGTAATGGGCGTTATCGCGAAGGACGTCTGGTGGCCTTCGCGCCGTCGAGCATCCCGTTTCTGGCCTTGGGCTCGTGGATCCTGATTGTTGGCTGGTTCGGCTTTAACGTGATGAGCGCGCAAACGCTGCAAGGGGTCAGTGGTCTGGTGGCTGTCAATTCGTTGATGGCGATGGTCGGTGGCACCATGACGGCACTGATCGTCGGACGCAATGACCCGGGTTTTCTGCATAACGGCCCGTTGGCCGGGTTGGTGGCGATCTGCGCAGGCTCTGATCTGATGCATCCGGTCGGTGCGCTGATAACCGGGGCCATTGCCGGTGCACTGTTTGTCTGGTGCTTTACCGCTGCGCAGGTCAAATGGCGCATCGACGATGTGTTGGGAGTGTGGCCATTGCACGGTTTGTGCGGCGTCTGGGGTGGGATTGCCTGCGGGATTTTCGGCCAGACAGCGCTCGGCGGTCTCGGTGGCGTGAGTCTGATCAGCCAATTGATTGGCTCGGCGCTCGGCGTTGCGGTGGCGCTGATCGGTGGTTTCGCCGTGTACGGTGTGATCAAGGCGTTGCATGGGCTGCGCCTGAGTCAGGAACAAGAGTATTACGGCGCCGACCTGTCATTGCACAAGATCGGCGCGGTGAGTCAGGACTAAGTTTCCTCATGGTCGGCACCGGGGTAAAAACCGTGCAGCAGGCGATAGCGATCAATGCGTACCAGATCGACTTTTTCCTGTACCTGATGCGCCGGCAAACCGAGCATGATCAAGGCGTGCGAGGCCAGCATCAGGCTCGATTCCAACAGTTCCGGCACCACTTCGGTGGCGCCGGCGGCTTTCAATTCGGCCCATTGACTGTCGTCGCGGGTGCGCACCAGAATCGGTACATGTGCGTTGAGCCGGCGGGCTTCCTTGAGGATGCGCAGGGCGACATCGCTCTGATCCACCGCAATCACCAGCAGCCTTGCGCGAAGCAGGCCGACGGCAGTCAGGAGATCTGCGCGTGAGCAATCGCCATAATGCACGTCACTTTCTCCGGATGCGGCTTCCTGTACCCGCACCGGGTCGTTATCCAGAGCAATGTAGGGTTGCTTCGCATTGCACATGAAGCGGCCGATCGATTGGCCGACGCGGCCGTATCCACAAATAACCACATGCTTGTCGAGTTCGGCGTTGAGCGCGCTGATCTCCTCGATCTGTGCTTCCTGGTTGGGTTTGCGATGCAGGGCCGCAGCGATGCGTGGAGCGGCCCGCAGCAACAATGGTGTCAGTAGCATCGAGCAGAAGGTTGCCGCGAGCAGCAGCGCCCCCAATTCGTCGGGCATCATGCTGTTTTGTTGCATCTGCGCCATCAGCGCGAAACAGAATTCGCCGCCCTGTGCCAGGGCCAGACCGCTGCGCCAGGCGGTTTCACTGTCACTGCCGCGCCACTTCACCAGAAGCGCCACAACGATGCCCTTGATGACCATCAATCCGAGTGTGAGGCCGAGAATCAACAGGCTGTGGCTGACGAACAATTGCAGATCGATCAGCATGCCGATGCTGACGAAAAATACCCCGAGCAGAATGTCGCGAAAGGGCCGGATATCAGCCTCGATCTGATGCCGGTAGTGGCTTTCACCCAGCAGCATGCCGGCGAGGAAGGCGCCAAGTGCAGGGGACAGACCCAGCAGGTGAGTCAGCCATGCAGTCAGTAGCACAATTACCAGCGCCAACAGCACAAACAACTCTGCCGAGCGTGAAGCAGCCACTTCATGGAACAGCCGAGGCAACAACCAGCGACTGGCGAACAGCAGGCCGACAAACAGCACCCCGGTTTTCGCCAGGGTCAGCGGCAATGCCCAATACCATGCTTGATCGCTGCTGCCGGCGAACACCGGCACCAGCGTCAGCAGCAAAACGGCGACAACGTCCTGAAACAGTAAAACGCCAATGGCATTCTGGCCGTGACTGCTGAATACCTCGCCGAGGCTGCCCAGCTCTTTGGTCACGATCGCCGTGGACGACAATGACAGTCCGGCGCCGAGCAACAGCGCTGGAGTCATCGGCATGCCCAGCAGCATCAGCAGCAGCCCCAGCAGCGCTGCGCTGATAAGCACCTGCTGGCTGCCCAGGCGAAACACCACCTGGCGCAACGCGATCATCTTCGACAGGGAAAACTCCAGGCCCAGCGAAAACAGCAGAAACACGACGCCCAGTTCGGCCACGTCTGGCAGGTGTTCACTCTCGTTGACCCAGTCGAATGCGCTCGGCCCGACCAGCAGCCCCACGCACAGGTAACCCAGCACCGGCGGTAGCCGCAGACGACGGAACAGGGCAATCACCACGAGGGACGAGGCGAGGATGATCAGCAGGTTGGCAAACACTAGGCACTCCGATGTCAGGCTCTGGCTTCTCAAGCGTAGAGGCAAAAAGAGCGGAAGCATCGCGTAATTGGTTATTGCGTGAACTGATATGAGTCAGGGTTTTGCGAGGGAAACGCCAAAGAGGCGCTGAAGCCTTTGGGCGGTGGTGGCTCGACGGGTTTCCAGGGGAGGCCTAGAATAAATTCATTAAATTTTGGTTGAGCAACCATGCCTCCTGAATGTCAGTTGTTCGGCACCCTGGGGTGTCATTTGTGTGAAGTCGCTGAAGCCCAATTGATGCCTTTTGTCGAGCACGGCCTGCTTGTCGAACTGGTGGATATCGCTGAGGACGAGCGCTGGTTTGAGGCCTATAGCCTGCGGATTCCGGTGCTGCGCCGAGTCGACACCGGTGCGGAACTGGGCTGGCCGTTCAGTGCCGATGAGGTCGCGGCGTTCCTTGGTTGAGGAGCTTTACCGGATTATCCCGCTGGTCGCCGATGCGAATCCACCCCTTGGCACTTCACGGTTTATTCGGTTACTGTATGGGCATACAGTAATTGGGTCAGAGGGACGAACCGTGGTCAATGTCGAACAGTTGAAGAACAGCGTGAACCGTATGTCGGTTGACGTGGTGCGCGAGGCCGTTCTCGAATTGCGCCTTGACGGACTGGTCACGGAAGGCAAGACGCCATTCAACAAATTGCATTTCAACACGTGTTTTGCCGAGATCGAAGCCCTGTTTCAGCGTGCCGGTTACCACAAGCAATTGGATGTGGTTGGCTATCAGGGTTTGCTCTATGCCTTGTATGACCCGGGTCGCTGGGAGGCTGTCGATGTGTTGCGCTGGCTCAAGGAGTTCACCGAGGCGGCGGCACTCAAGTCGATTCCCGCCTGAGGATTCTGCGCTAGGTTCGCTTCTCTCATTGCGGGATAATGCCAGCCTGCATTGAGGGTCCGAATTTTCGTATGTCCACATCAACATTCTCTGCTGCGCAAAATCAGGCCAGCACGCTTTATCTGCCGCCCGGTAAGTGGCCGACCGTACTCGATTGTCTGTGCGAGCACTTCAGTGCCATTGGTCGCGAGCAATGGCTGGACCGAATCGCCCGGGGGCGGGTACTCGATGGTCAGGGGCAGCCAATAGCGGTGGACCTGCCCTACAAGGAAGGCTTGCGGATTCACTACTTTCGCGAGGTGCCGGACGAAAAGCCGATCCCGGTGGTCGAGTCGATTCTCTATGCCGATGAGCACTTGGTGGTGGCTGACAAACCTCACTTCCTGCCTGTCACGCCGGCCGGCGAGTATGTCGAGCAAACCTTGCTGCGCCGGCTGATCCGGCGTCTGGATAATCCCCATCTGGTGCCATTGCACCGTATCGACCGGCATACGGCGGGGCTGGTGATTTTTTCTGCCAATCCACAAACCCGCTCGGCGTATCAGTCGCTATTTCCGACGCGGCAGATCGACAAACGCTACGAAGCCATTGCTCCTGCCTTGCCCGAACTGAGCTTCCCGTTGGTGCATAAGAGCCGCCTGATCGAGGGGGAACCGTTTTTCCGCATGCAGGAGGGGCCGGGAGTCAGTAACACTGAAACGGCTGTCGAGGTTCGGGAGAAGAATGGCAATCTCTGGCGCTACGGCCTGTATCCAGTGACCGGCAAGAAGCATCAACTGCGTGTCCACATGACCGCGCTGGGGGCAAGTATCTGCAACGATCCGTTTTACCCGGATGCGCTGAAAGACGTTGAGGACGACTATGCCAATCCGCTGAAACTCTTGGCGCAAGGACTTCGTTTTATCGACCCGGTAACAGGTGAGGAGCGCGAGTTCGAGAGTCGTATCACCCTGCAATGGTGACGCCGTGCGCACTTTTTGAGTGTCCATGAAAAAGCCCGCATGAAAATGCGGGCTTTTCTGTATCCGTTGTCGACGTAGAGCTTAAAGCTCTTTAACGGTACGAACCTGATCCTTGTTGATGCGAGTTTCTTTACCGTCCAGCTGTTTGAACTCGTAGAAACCTGAATCTTCGTCGTATTGCGGGGTGTCGACGGCCTGGATTTCGCGACCGTCATTCAAGGTGATCACTGTAGGCGAGGAGCAACCGGCGAGGGTAGCGAGGCCCAGTGCGAGCATGAAAGTGGCGAGGGTCCGTTGAGTCATTAGTGTGTCTCCGAATGGGAATTCTTTTGGTTACTGAGCTTGAGACGTACGCAAGACGTCAGAGTTCCTTCGATAATGTCAGTCTGACACGGTGTTGTGTGAATTTAACAGGTCGGGGGTGTTCAGGTTAGCCAGTCGCGGGTCGTTGTCGGGGCATTGCAGGGCATTGGCGCCCAAGCTGCGCATCACTCGGCCGGGGCTGCGTTCACCGGCGTTCCAGGCGTCTTCGAAGGCCGGTAAAAGGGCGGCCGGAATCACGCAGAGCAAAGGTTCCCAGTGCTTGCCGTGGCGCAACATTAAAGGTTTGTCAGGATGCCGGTTGGCGGTTTCGCGCATGTCGTGCAGCAGCGCTGCGTCGATACTCGGAACATCACATGGCAATACCAGCAGGTGAGGATGGCGCGCGGCTTTCAGGCCCGCACGAATGCCCGCCAATGGTCCTGGAAAGTCGCTCTCGTCATCGATCACCAATTGATCGGCGAACAGCGCATAACGCTCGCGATTGCGATTGCAGGAGATGATCAGGTCGTCAGTCAGTGGGCGAGTCTTGCGCTGCAAATGTGCGATCAGCGGGTCGCCCCTCCACTCCACCAGACCTTTGTCCTGACCGCCCATGCGCTGGCCGCGTCCGCCTGCCAGAAGGAGAATGGAGCAGGGCGGCAGTTGCGTCTTCAAAGTCATGGCTGCTCTCCAGAGGGGCGGCAAAAAAAGGGGGCGCTGTGATATAACACCGGGCTGTTTCCCCTACAACTGGACGAGCCTATGAAAGCCAAGGCTGATGTACCTTTCGTGCCGCTCAATATTGCGGTTCTGACTGTCAGCGATACCCGAACCCTGGAAACCGACACCTCAGGTCAGGTCTTCGTCGACCGCTTGACTGCAGCTGGCCACGTTCTGGCCGAGCGTGTCTTGCTTAAAGATGACCTCTACAAAATTCGAGCGCAAGTCGCCCACTGGATCGCCGATGATGTCGTGCAGGTTGTGCTGATCACCGGTGGCACCGGTTTCACGGGGCGTGACAGCACGCCGGAAGCCGTGGCGTGCTTGCTCGACAAGCAAGTGGATGGGTTTGGCGAGTTGTTCCGGCAGATATCGGTGGCCGATATCGGCACCTCTACCGTGCAGTCCCGTGCGCTGGCCGGCCTGGCGAATGGCACACTGGTTTGCTGCTTGCCGGGTTCGACCAACGCCGTGCGCACGGGCTGGGATGGCATTCTTGGCGAGCAATTGGACGCTCGCCACCGCCCGTGCAATTTCGTGCCTCATCTGAAAAAGGCGATGCCTTGTGAGTCCCGTGGGTAAGCCGGGCAAGACGGGCTCGCTGATGCCGGTCGAGGAAGCGCTGGCGCGTTTGCTGGATATGGCCGAGGCCTCGCCAATCGTCGAGCATGAGTATTTGCCACTGGCGCTGGTCGAAGGTCGGGTGCTGGCCGAAGATTTGATTTCGCCCCTCGATCTGCCACCTTGGCCCAATAGCGCCATGGATGGATATGCCCTGAACCTGGCCGACTGGACCGGCGAACCTCTGCCAGTCAGTCAAAAGGTGTTTGCCGGGCAGTCTCCCGAAGCTCTGAAACCCGGTACCTGTGCGCGCATCTTTACGGGAGCGCCGGTACCGTCTGGGGCTGATTGCGTAGAAATGCAGGAAAACGCTGACGTTCAGACTGATGGAACCGTACGCTTCATCGAACCGATGAAGATCGGCCAGAACATTCGCCCACAAGGTCAGGAAACAACGGTCGGTGAGTTGATCCTGTCGGCCGGAACCCGGCTTGGCCCGATTGAGCAAGGTTTGGCTGCTTCGCTGGGCTGCGCCGGTCTGACGGTTGTGCGCAAGGTTCGGGTGGCGGTGATTTCCACTGGCGACGAATTGGTCGAGCCGGGTCAACCGCTGGGGCCAGGGCAGATCTACAACAGTAATCGGGTGCTGCTGTGCAGCTGGTTACAGCGTCTGGGCTGTGAAGTGATCGACGCAGGCATTCTTCCGGATGATCTGGCTGCCACCCGCGCTCGCTTGGGTGAGTTGCAGGATGTTGATCTGATTCTTTCCACCGGAGGCGTTTCGGTGGGAGAGGCTGATTTTCTGGGTGTCGCTTTGCGAGAAGAGGGCGAACTGGGCCTTTGGAAACTGGCAATCAAGCCCGGAAAGCCGCTGACATTTGGCCATTTCCGCAATGTGCCCGTTATCGGGTTGCCCGGTAACCCGGCTTCGACGTTGGTGACTTTCGCGCTGCTGGCTCGGCCTTACCTGATGAGGCGCCAAGGCGTGCGGGATGTCGGCCCCCTGAAGTTCAAGGTGCCAGCAGGCTTTGTCTGGCCTGTTGCCGGCAATCGGCGTGAATACTTGCGGGGGCGTCTTGAACAGGGGAGGGCGACTATCTACCGCAACCAGAGCTCAGGTGTGTTGCGCAGCGCCGCGTGGGCAGACGGATTGGTTGAAGTATTGGAGGGGGGCACTCTGCTCGAAGGAGACGAGGTCGTCTTCATTCCGCTGAGTGATCTCCTGGGCTGAACCCTGCTTCGCAAATGCAGGCGTCGACTGATCCTGTCGACGCCTGCAATGTTTCGTTCGGTCAATGGCTGATCAGTGCAACAAGCTGGTCGAATCGGCTATTGGCCACCCAACCCAACAGACTCAGCACTACGGCTGTTGCGCCCGCCGAGTAGGCGAGACGGTGTTTGATCGTTCTGACGTCACTTCGGACTTCGTCCATGTCCCGTCGAATGTATTTGAGGTGGGTTTCCAACTCGGTCACACGAGGTTCCATATCTGTTTCTCCAGTGGTCTTGGTGCTGCTTTTGAAATCGGACTTGTGACTCGCGCGACATTCGGCGAGAGGGGCAACCGGACTCACTGGCATTCTGGCTTCATGGCTTGACATGGACATATCCACTTGCTGTTTCAAATGTACGCCAGCGACCTTCTTCATCTTTCGAGCTATTAAAAAACCTTGGGGAGTTTCCACTCATTACATGCACATCCTTGTGTTGTCGGATTGATGATTGATACCGCCGGCACACGGTGACCCAACTGTTCTGTGTGGTCAATTGAGCCGATTCCGCATGTTTCGTAAGAAAAAGTACCGCTGTGTAGGACGCTTCGGCCGGCAATTGAATTAATTGTCATTGCTGTGGCTCTTTTGCGCGACACGGCGGTCAACATGTTTCAATCGATTCAATTCAGGGAGTGACGCTATGAGTGAACGCCGGGCGCTGTTGGTTCTGCATGGCAAGCAGGCACTCAACGAGGCCGTTCGCACCGCGGTAGAGAACAAGCGCAAGCAAGGCTGGGAGTTGGCGGTACGCCTGACCTGGGAAGCGGGGGATGCCCAGCGATGGGTCGAGCAAGCGTTGGCGGACGGGTACACGAAAATTATTGCTGGCGGCGGAGACGGCACGTTGCGCGATATCGCCGAAACCCTTGCGGCGCATCCAGGCAAAGCCAGTCTGGTGCTATTGCCTTTGGGAACTGCCAACGACTTTTCCCGCGCAGCAGGGATCCCGCTGGAGCCGGCCAATGCGCTTGAACTTCTTGATGTACCGCCGTGTGACATTGATCTGGGGGAAGTGGGCGGGCAGGTCTTCCTGAATATGGCTACCGGCGGTTTCGGCAGTCAGGTTACGGCCAATACTTCAGAAGAGCTGAAAAAAGTATTGGGTGGTGCAGCCTATCTGTTCACCGGTTTGTCGCGGTTCAGTGAGCTGCATGCTGCTTATGGTGAGCTGCAAGGGCCGGATTTCCATTGGAGCGGCGAGTTGCTGGCATTGGGGATCGGCAACGGGCGTCAGGCGGGTGGCGGGCATGTATTGTGTCCGCAGGCGCTTGCCGATGACGGTTTGCTTGATATCAGCATCTTGCCCGCACCACAGGAGTTGGCCGGCACCTTGAAGTCGCTGCTCAGCGATGGTTTCGGTATCGACAACATGTTTGTCAGAACCCGATTGCCTTGGGTCGAAATCAAGGTCGCTGAAGGGCTGTACATCAATCTTGATGGTGAGCCGCTGGAAGGCAGCAGCATGCGGTTCGAGGCGCGGCCAGCGGCGTTGCAGGTTCACCTGCCGAGGAGTTCGCCGCTATTGACCATCAAGCCGTCAGTCAGTCGTCCAGACTGATGATCTGTTCGCGCACGGCGAACAGTACAAGGCCCGCCACGTCGTAGATTTGCAGGCGTTTCATGATCTGCGAACGGTGGGTCTCTACAGTCTTGATGCTCAAACCCAGGCCATTGGCGATTTCCCGGGTGGATTTGCCGCGTACGATCAAACGCAGGATTTCCAGCTGTCGGGCAGTCAGGTTGTGCGAGTCGGCGGTTTCCGGTTGCTGCTTCTGATTGCGGGTCAGCGCCTGGTTGATCACGGTGTGGGCGATGGCCGGACTCAAGTAACGCTCGTTGTTGCGCAAGGCTTCCAGGGCGTGCTCGAGTTCGGTGGCTGTGGTGTCCTTGAGCAGGTAGCCGTGGGCACCGGACTCCAGTGCCTGCATGATCAGCGCAGGGTCGGTGTGCATCGACAGGATCAGCACTTTGCTCTGCGCACGCACGCGCTTTAACCGTTGCAAAGCTTCCAGCCCGCCGGTTTCTTTCATGGAAATATCCAGCAGCACGATATCGGGACTCAGTTGCTCGACCATTTCGAGCAATTGCGAGCCGTCATTGGCCTCGCCAATCACCGCGTAACCGGGAATATCCAGCACCAGAGCGCGCACGCCGGCCCTGATCAGCGAGTGGTCATCCACCAGAAGTAAGTTGCAAGTCAACGCATAACCTTATTCGTACTGGCCCGTTCGAGTGCACGGGGGGCCCAGGGGAAAAGTGCTTCGATTCGAGTGCCTTTGCCGGGCTCACTGATAACGTTCAGGGTGCCACCCAATTGCTCGATCCGTTCGGCCATCCCGGCCATGCCTCGCTGTCCTTCACGACCTGGATTGGCGGCAGGGGCAAATCCCCGTCCGTCATCGCTGATCAGCAACGTCAGGCCCTTTGGCAGGCGTTGCACGCGTATCACCAGATTTTTCGCCTGCGCGTGACGCAGGATATTGGTCACCGCCTCCTGGGTGATGCGAAAGGCGGCGACCGCCATTTCTTCCGGGATGCCGTTAAGGCGCTGCTGGCAATCGAGGCTCCAGTGCACGCTTGTATGAGTCAATGTCTTGAGCAGATGTGCTCTCAGGCTGGCTTCAAGGCCAAGGCTGGTCAATTGGCGAGGATTGAGA
Source organism: Pseudomonas sp. NPDC087614 (assembly GCF_044743485.1). Lineage (NCBI taxonomy): Bacteria > Pseudomonadati > Pseudomonadota > Gammaproteobacteria > Pseudomonadales > Pseudomonadaceae > Pseudomonas > Pseudomonas sp. NPDC087614. The sequence goes on from NZ_JBIUWN010000003.1 coordinate 88,325, forward strand.
ATGGCCGAAACATCGCGCACCTTGTTGAGCGTTTCCTCAAGGGTTTCGCACAGTGCGGTGCATTGGTCCTGCAAGTCTTCCGGCATCCGCCGTTTGAGCCAGTCGCTCTGCAGCTTGGCGGCGGTCAGCAATTGGCCGATATCATCGTGCAGCTCGCGGCTAAGGCGGTGGCGCTCGTTTTCCTGGACTTCGAGCAGGCGGTCGGCGAGCTCCTGCGGCTGGAATTTGATTGATTTGCGTGACAGCCGATATTGCACCCAGACACAGGTGGTAGCCGCGACGTCAAGCAACAACAGGCCGAGGCCAATGTGTGCGGAAAAGCCATAGGTCAACAGGCTGCCAAGTGTGGCCGCGACACAAAGGATGAGTGTGAACCGGCGGGCGTTTTCCCGAGAGGGTGGCCATGTGGTGATTGACTTGAGACTGGCGTACATAACGGATGGAGCCAATGGATGTTCGCTGCGGGTAGACCGGCCGGTGGCTGGCGGGTCTCTGTCTGAAAATGCTGTCAATTATGTTATTGATTTCAACGCGGTTCAGTGATCGTATTTGGCTGCCAACTTCGCTGGAGTGCCTATAGGTGGAGTCACTGTGCCATTAACTTGAGAGCAACTAATGGGCGGCATAATACCACTTAAGATACCGTTGGTCGCGCTTGCTATATATGTCCGAGGAGTCAGGAATATGTGTGGTGTCGGGCACAATTGCCATAATGGGAAAAGTCAATCTATTGTGTTCAATAGATATCTGCGTGCCTGAAGTTGAGTTTCAACACACAGGTAAACCCTGAGCCCGGCCGGAAATATCCATGGCTGTCAGGTGTGATGATTTAATTCGATTTGTCGCTGACAGGCATGAACTATTCAATCACGACATTTGGCGGCCTCTTCAGTCATGGCGTGCGCCGGATCAGGCCTGTCGCTCCGAAAAGGCCAGGAGGGGCAAACGTTTGGCGGTGGGGGCTGGCTGAAACCGAGTTTGACCGACTTGAAAGGCGAAGGCATCGATCAGCGAGGCCTGTTCACTTTTATCGAGGCTCAGTTGTCCGGTGCTCTGATCGACCAGTTCAAGTTGCCAGGCCATCAGCGTGAAGCAATCTTTCAAGGCAACCAGGGCCTGTTCGTGCAGGTCGACGTGGTCCTGCACCGGGTTGAGCAAGTCGTAAATGTGCCGGGAGAACTCGGAAATAGCCTCAAGCGCCAGGGCCTCAGCCCTGCTTGCAAGCTTGAGCAGCGTGCTGAGCATGCAGTCGATGGCGTCCTTGTCGTTGCTGATCAGTTGTAGATGGCTGAGACATTCTTCGGACTTGGCCAGGAGCGTTTCGGCCTCGACCAGAAATTCGGGGAAGCGTTGCGCCCACTCTTTACGGTCGATCGGCATGCTTATCTCCACAACGTCATGTCTGGTGAGGGAGTGCCGTGTGTGACGACGATCATGAATCGTCGGGAGATCGCGCCCAGACGTGCAGGTGCACAGACTGAGAGGTTCCAGAGGGGTTGTTGCCACTGAACTGCGATCGCACACAATAGCCTGACTCCGTTCATGCAATGAGAATGGCGTCACATTAATGGCTATTGGATATTGCGAATATCAGGTTGATCCTGATTGTTACTAGGGGAATCCCTTAGGCGCGGGAACCTACAGTGCAAACCGAGGTCGCGCCGCAAAGAATGTAGCAGATGAAAATCACGGCGCCAGTAAAGCATGATGTTAATGTGACATCAATGGTGCGTTATGGCATTTTGATGGTGAATTTTGCGGGAATCAAGATTCGTCATAGACCGCCGATAACCCCTTTTAGTGAATTCATCAGAACAAGCCCAGGAGTCATTGATGGCCGGCATTCTCGACACGGTAGACCAACGCACGCAACTGGTGGGTGAGAATCGCCTGGAAATTCTCATGTTCCGGCTGGCCGGGCGCCAATTGTTCGCGATCAACGTGTTCAAGGTTCAGGAAGTGCTGCAACTGCCAAAGCTGACCCTGATGCCTCAGCGTCACCCGTTCGTCTGCGGCGTGGTCAACCTGCGTGGGCAGACGTTGCCGGTGATCGACCTGTCGCAAGCAATCGGTATGCGTCCACTGGTACCTGGTCCGAACAGCACCATCATCGTTACCGAGTACAACCGTTCGGTGCAGGCATTCCTCGTTGGTGGTGTGGATCGCATCGTCAACATGAACTGGGAAGCCATTCTGCCGCCGCCGACCAGTGCTGGCCGTCAACACTATCTGACGGCGATCAGCAAAGTCGACGATCAACTGGTGGAAATCATCGATGTCGAGAAAGTGCTTGCCGAGATCGTCCCGTACAACGCCAAGGTCTCGCGTGACAAACTCGACGATCCGGTGCTGGAACGCGCCCGTGATCGCGAAGTCCTGTTGGTGGACGACTCCAACGTGGCGCTCTCGCAATTGCGTGACACCCTCGGCCAGCTCGGCGTGAAAATGCACATTGCCAGCGATGGTCTGAAGGCACTGAACATGCTCAAGGCTTGGGCGGATACCGGCGTGAACATGACGGACAAACTGCTGATGGTATTCACCGATGCGGAAATGCCGGAGATGGACGGCTATCGCCTGACCACCGAAATTCGTAACGATCCACGTCTGCGTGGTCTGTATGTGGTGTTGCACACCTCGTTGTCCGGCAGTTTCAACGAATCGATGGTGAAGAAGGTTGGCTGCGACAATTTCCTCTCCAAGTTCCAGCCGGACAAGCTGGTCGACGTGGTACGCCAGCGTCTGATGCTCGACGAAGTGCCAGCGTGATGGATCTGTTCGAAGGCTGACCTCTCGTCAGCCTTTGATTCGCGGGTGAAGCTCGTATAGGGTGGCGTTTTTGCCCACAAGGGAGTTGGCCATGCTGCGTCTGAGCGCGCTTTATCGTTACCCGTTGAAATCCGGCAAGGCCGAGGTTCTGCAAGGGATCAGCCTGGACAAGCTGGGACTGGAGGGCGATCGACGCTGGATGTTGGTCGACGAAGCCAGCGGCCGTTTCCTGACCCAACGCGCCGAAGCGAAAATGAGCCAGCTGTCCGCGCTTTGGAATGCTCAGGGTGGTCTCACCTTGAGCGCGCCTGAGCATGCTTCAATCGACATCACCTTGCCTGCCAGCGATGCGCAGTTACGTGGCGTGACCATCTGGCGCGACACGTTGCGTGTGCCGGATGCCGGTGACGAAGCGGCAAATTGGGTCAGCGAATTCATCGGTAAACCGACTCGTCTGGTGCAAGTACCGCTGGACCGGGCACGCACGACTCAGGCCGGTTTTGGCAAGGACGACGACCAAGTCGCCTTCGCCGATGGTTTTCCACTGTTGCTGATCGGTGAAGCCTCGTTGCAACACCTGTCGAAACAGGTCGGGCGGCCGTTGGAAATGCTGCGTTTCCGGCCGAATCTGGTGATCGAAGGCAGCGAGGCGTACGCCGAAGACAGCTGGAAGCGTATCCGTATCGGCGATGTCGAATTGCGCGTGGTCAAGTCATGCTCGCGTTGCATTCTGACCACGATTGATCCGCAGACCGGCGAGCGCAGCGCTGATCGTGAACCGCTGGCGACCCTGCAGAAAACCCGTGCCCAGGCCGACGGTGCGATGTTCGGTCAGAATCTGGTCAACGACGGCAATGGTCGTCTGGACGTCGGGATGGCGGTAGAAATTCTCGAGTAATCGATGCCAGAACGAAAAATGCCCGTGTCCTTGGACACGGGCATTTTTTTATCGCGCAGGAACCCGCTGGGTTTAGCCGCGGTATTCGCACAGGTAAGCGGTGTCGACCGCGACTTTCAGCTGGAATTTGCTGTTGGCCGGCACGTTGAACTGGCTTCCGGCGGCGAAGGTTTCCCAGTTGTTGCTGTCCGGCAGTTTGACGGTCAGTGCGCCAGACACTACGTGCATGATTTCACGCTGGCTGGTGCCGAATTCGTATTCGCCCGGGGCCATGACGCCGATGGTCGCCGGACCTTCAGCGGTGCCAAAGGCGATCGACTTGACGGTGCCGTCGAAGTACTCGTTGACTTTAAACATGGGCGATTCCTCGAAAAGGGCTAAAAAGTGAGGCGGCCAGTATGCACAAGGCTTTTAACGCCGTCACGCCCCTAAAGCGGCAGAACCAGCGGCAGCAGGCGCGCGGTGTTGCGTGCATCCTCCAGCGCTCGGTGTTGCTGACCACTGAACTGCATCCCGGCCAGTTGCAGCGCACCATTGAGGCCCAGCGGCCGCTCCAGGCGCCGGGCCTTGGCGAAGCGTTGCTTGAGGTTCATGTGCGGCACCCGGCTTAAGGCGCTGTCGAATTGCAGCCGCTGCCATTCCTGAAGTAGTTGTTTGCGGTCGTAATCGCCCCAGCTCACCCAGCCTTCGAGGCGCGTCTGATGCTGACCGAGCCAGCGTTCGAAGGCCGGCCAAACCTCGGTCAACGGCAGCGCCGCGTCGATATTGGCTTGAGTGATGTGTGTGAGTTCGCGACAGAACGGCGTCAGCAAGGGCCGTCGCGTCGGTTTGACGAAGCGCTGGAAGTGATCCTGCTCGCGTCCGGTACGATCAACCAGCGTGGCGCCGATCTCGATAATTTCCATTTCGGTGACCGGCCAGCCACCCTCGTCGGTGGTGGCTTCCAGATCTATGACCAGCCAGTGAGGCATCGCAGGGTTCCTGATTTCCGAGTCCTGATTCATCAGAGCGTAGTCAAACCCTGCGTTTGCGCCTGGCGACTCACTCCACTTGCAACAGGATCTGACGATTTTTTACCTGATCGCCGACCTTGACCTGCACCCGCTTGAGCACGCCGTCAATGCCGGCCTTGAGCGGGTGCTCCATTTTCATTGCCTCCAGCACCACCAGCAACTGACCTTTGCTGACCGCGCTGCCTTCGCTGGCCAGTACGTCGACGATGGCGCCGTCCATCGGTGCTTTTAGCGTGCCGGAGTTGACGCTGGTCTGACTGCCGATGACCGCGTGAGTTCGATTCTCAAGGTGCAGGTTGCCGGGATGGGTGAACAGCCAGAGTCGCTCAGCATTGAGCCGATAGGCGTGTCGCTGGCGCAAACCGTCGATCTCCAGCGTCAACGCCAGCGGCGTGTGGTCGATGATTTTGAGTTCCAGGGTCTGTTGCGCCACTAGCACCTGGAAGGTGTTTTGCCCGCGCGGGAGTAGTTGCAGCATCCAGTCCTGCGAATCGAGCCCGAGGCGATAGTGCAGCGGCACATTGGCATTGTTGCGCCAACCCGCCAATGCCGTGCGGTGGAGGCGGGCGCTTGAGTGGTAGAACAGCACCGCGGCGATTGCCAGTTGTTCGGTACTGGGCACGTAGCTGTGCAGGCTTTCGTGATCCGAAAAGTGCTGGGCAATGAACGCCGTGCTGAACGCACCCCTGACAAATTGCGCCTGCTGCAGCAGGCTGACCAGCAAACGCTGATTGCTTTGCACACCCAGCAACACCGTGTCCTGCACGGCACGCAACAGTTTGCGCCGCGCCTCTTCGCGGGTGGCACCGTGGGCAATCAGTTTGCCGAGCATCGGGTCGTAGAACGGGCTGATCGTTTGACCTTCGAGCAGGCCATGATCGATGCGTGCGCCGTGCAAAAGCGCCGGCTCCCAGGCTTCAATGCGCCCGGTTTGGGGCACAAAGTCCTGTGCCGGGTCTTCGGCATAGAGCCGCACTTCCATGGCATGGCCATTGAGTTGCACCTGATCCTGAGTCAACGGCAGTGGCTGTCCTTCGGCGACCAACAGTTGCCAGGCGACCAGGTCCAGCCCGGTAACCAACTCAGTCACCGGGTGCTCCACTTGCAGGCGCGTGTTCATTTCCAGGAAGTAGAATTGCCCGCGGGCATCGAGCAGAAACTCCACGGTACCGGCGCCAACGTAGTTCACTGCACGTCCGGCCTTGAGCGCGGCCTCACCCATGGCCTGGCGCAGTTCGGCGGTCATCACCGGGCAGGGTGCTTCTTCGATGACTTTCTGATGACGACGCTGGATCGAGCAGTCGCGTTCGCCAAGGTAGATAAGGTTGCCGTGCTGATCGCCGAACAGTTGCACTTCAACGTGGCGCGGTTCGATCAGCGCTTGTTCGAGGATCAATTCGTCACTGCCGAATCCGTTCAACGCTTCCGAACGTGCGGTACGCAATTGCGCCGGCAATTGCGACGCGTTGTGCACCAGACGCATGCCGCGTCCGCCTCCGCCTGCGCTGGCTTTGATCATCAATGGATAGCCGATGCGTTCGGCTTCGCGCAGCAATGTGCTGTCGTCCTGTTCTGCACCTTGGTAGCCGGCGATGCACGGCACGCCAGCTTCGAGCATGGCGATTTTCGACAGACGTTTGCTGCCCATCAGTTCGATGGCGTCGGCACTTGGTCCGATGAAGGTCAAACCAGCCTGTTCGCAGGCGCGGGCGAATGCGGCGTTTTCCGAAAGAAAACCATAGCCGGGGTGGACGGCATCGGCGCCGCTGCGGCGGGCGGCATCGAGAATGGCCGGGATGTTCAGGTAGGACTGCTGCACTGGCGCCGCACCGATGGGCACGGCTTGATCAGCCATTTTTACGTGCAGCGCATCGGCGTCGGCTTCACTGAACACCGCGACGGTGCGATAGCCCAGGGCCTGTGCGGTGCGCTGGATACGGCAGGCGATTTCACCGCGGTTGGCGATCAGGATTTTCTGAATGGCGGACATGGGCTGTTCCCTCGAAAGTTGCGGTGTATGTGCTGGCCTGCTCGCGAAGCTTTTAGGTGGCCCACCCGGGTTTGCGTTTTTGCATGAACGCCATGGTGCCCTCGATGCCTTCAGCACTCGTCACCGCTTCGCTGAACCACTGCGCCGCTTCATCGAGTAATTCACTTGACGGTTGCCCGGCACTGGCCAGCAGCAATTTCTTCGTCGCAGCATTCGCCTCCGGCGCGCAACACAGGACATGCTGCAGCACCTCGTCCAGGCGCTCGGCCAGTGCCTGCGCATCCTGCTCGACAAAATGCACCAGCCCCAAACGGCGTGCCTGATGGCCGTCGAAACGTGCTGCTGTCAGCGCCAGTCGACGGGTTTCAGTCAGGCCGATGCGTTGCAATACAAACGGTGCGATCTGCGAGGGGATCAGGCCCAGGCTGGTTTCCGGCAAACCGAATTGCGCTTGGTGATCGGCAATCGCGATATCGCTGACACACGCCAGTCCGAAACCGCCGCCCATCACGGCGCCTTGCAGCACGCAAATCAGCACTTGCGGCGCGTGTTGTGCTTCTTCCAGCAATGCCCCGAACGCACGGTTCAAGTGGCGGTAGGCATCTGCACCCTGAGTGCGGGCGTTGGCCATGTCCTTGATGTCGCCGCCTGCACAAAAATGTCCACCGGCCCCACTGAGCACCAAGGCTCGAATGGCACGCTCATCGCGAACCGCCGCCAGCACCGCGCGCAGTTCGGCGACCATCTGCAGGCTCATTGCATTGCGGCTTTGCGGGCGATTGAGGGTGACGTGCAGTACGCCGCCGTGCCGCTCCAATAGCAGTGTCTGGCAATCGGGCAGGGGGCTCATCTCTTTTTCCCCGGCAGGATGCCCATCAGTTTGCAGATGATCCCCAGCATGATTTCGTCGGCGCCGCCGCCAATCGACACCAGCCGCACATCGCGGTAAGCGCGGGCCACCGGGTTATCCCACATGAAACCCATGCCGCCCCAATATTGCAGGCAACTGTCGCTGACTTCGCGACCCAGACGCCCGGCCTTGAGCTTGGCCATCGAGGCCAGGCGCGTGACGTCCTGGCCTTTGATGTATTGCTCGGTGGCCTGATAGACCAGTGCCCGCAGGCATTCGATTTCGGTCTGCAATTCGGCGAGGCGAAAGTGGATAACCTGATTGTCGATCAGGGCGTTGCCGAAGGTTTTGCGCTCCTTGCAGTACTCGATGGTGCTGTCGACGCAGTATTCCAGGCCCTTGAGCATGTTCGCCGCGCCGAACAGACGTTCTTCCTGAAACTGCAGCATCTGCATCATGAAGCCGGCGCCTTCATGGCCGATGCGGTTGCGCTGCGGGATGCGCACGTTGTCGAAAAACACCTGAGCGGTTTCCGAGCTGCGCATACCGAGTTTGTCCAGATGCGAACTGAGACTGATCCCGGGTGTGTTCATCGGCACCATGATCAGCGACTTGTTGATGTGCGGCTTGTCGTCGGAGGTATTGGCCAGCAGACAGATGAAATCAGCGCTTGGCGAGTTGGTGATCCACATTTTGCTGCCGTTGATCACGTAGTCGTCGCCATCCTTGCGGGCGTTGGTTTTCAGCCCGGCGACGTCGGAGCCAGCGCCCACTTCCGAGACACCGATACAGCCGACCTGCTCGCCGCTGATGGCCGGGCGCAGGAATGCTTCACGCAGTTCATCGGAGCCGAAGCGGGCCAGCGCCGGGGTGCACATGTCGGTCTGCACGCCGATCGACATCGGAATGCCACCGCAGTGAATGGTGCCGAACTCTTCGGCGGCGACAATCGAATAGCTGTAATCAAGGCCCATGCCGCCGAATTTTTCCGGTTTGGAAATCCCCAGCAAGCCCAGATCGCCTGCCTTGCGGAAAATGTCGTGGATCGGAAAGCGTCCGGCCTTTTCCCATTCGTCGACATGTGGATTGATCTCGTGCTCGACGAATTGGCGGACAGTGCGGCGCAGCGCTTCGTGTTCCGGGGTGAAGATCATTTTTATTGTTCTCCGTAAGATCCGTGGCGATCAGAACCGGCTGACGCCGAAGCTGTTGGGTTGCAGGGCGCGGAGGTCGGCTTCGTGGCAAATATCCAGCAAGTAGCCCAGCAGGGTGCGCGTATCGCGGGGGTCGATCAGCCCGTCGTCCCACAGATTGGCGCTGCCGTAGAGAGCGGTGGATTGGCTGTCGAGTTTCTGCGCGGTGGCCTGTTCGAGCATGTCGAGCATTTTCGGATCAGGCGTCAGGCCGTCCTTGAGCTGCTTGGCTTGGGTGACGATGCGCAGGACTTTACCCGCCTGAGCCCCACCCATCACGGCCGTGCGGCTGTTGGGCCAGGCGAAAATGAAGCGCGGATCGAGACCGCGCCCGCACATCGCGTAGTTGCCGGCGCCGTAGGAGCCGCCCACGACAATCGTCAGTTTAGGCACCCTGGCATTGGCCACGGCTTGAATGAGTTTCGAGCCGTGTTTGATCACGCCTTGCTGCTCCGACTCGGTGCCGACCATGAAGCCTGTGGTGTTGTGGAAGAACAGCAGCGGTGTCTGGCTCTGATCGCACAGTTGAATGAATTGCGCCGCTTTGCTCGCGCCGTTGGGGGTGATCGGGCCGTTGTTGCCGATGAACCCGCAGGCGCGCCCCTGAATTTTCAATTGGCCGCAAAGGGTTTGCTGATCGAATTCGCCTTTGAATTCGAGGAAGCAGGATTCGTCAGCGATGCGCGCGATGATTTCGCGCACGTCGTAGGGCTTTTTCGGGTCGTCCGGTATCAGCCCCAGCAACTCGTCGATGGGGTAGAGCGGCTCTTTATATTGCGGTTCCGGCAACCACGGCAGTTGCTCGTTCCACGGCAGCATGCGCAGGATTTCGCGCACCTGGCGTACCCCGTCGGCATCGTTTTCGGCCAGGTATTCGGCAGTCCCGGCAACTTGCGCGTGCATCTCGGCGCCGCCCAATTCTTCATCCGTGGCCACCTCGCCTGTGGCGGCTTTAAGCAAAGGGGGGCCGGCAAGAAACAGCTTGGCCTTGCCGCGCACCACCACCACGTAATCCGACAACCCCGGTTGGTATGCGCCGCCAGCCGTCGCCGAGCCGTGTACGACGGTAATCTGCGGTAAACCCATGGCCGACATCCGCGCCTGATTGGCAAAACTGCGTGCGCCTTCGACGAAAATCTCCGCGGCATAATTGAGGTTGGCGCCACCGCTTTCGGCGAGGGTGATGACCGGCAGTTTGTTCTCCTGAGCGATCTGTTGCAGGCGCAGGGATTTTTTCAGACCGCTGGGTGAGATCGTGCCGCCCTTGATCGCACTGTTGTTCGCCACCACCAGGGCACGAATGCCAGACACGTAACCGATGCCGGCAATCAAGCCGCCACCGGCCGCGCTGCCATCCTTGTCATCGTGCAGTTTGTAACCGGCAAGGCTGGCGAGTTCGAGAAACGGCGCGCCGGGGTCGAGCAGCAGGTTCAGGCGTTCTCGGGGCAGCAGTTGGCCGCGCTTGTCGAATTTCGGCTTGGCTTCGGCGGCCTTGTTCAACAGGTTCTGTTCCAGTTGCTGGACGTGTTCGATGGCGGCGAGCATTGCTGCGCGGTTGCGGGCGAATGCCTCGCTGTGCGGGTCGAGTTGGGACTGGATCTGCGCCATGGCTTACTCCTTGTCCTGCAAAACGTCGGGAAGGTAAGCGCGGTGGAAACCGTTGAATGAGTCACTGTGGGTCGCCTTGTGCAACGGCCATGCACGGCAGCCGATGCTGGCGGCACCATCGATTTTCAGCGTGCTGCCACTGATGAATGCCGCTGCCGGGCTTAGCAGAAACACAATCGCCGCGCTGACTTCCGATTCGGTGCCGATGCGCTTGAGCGGCACATGTTCACGCAGGGTCGGGATCACCGCTTTGAACGCCCCTTCGTAGGTGTCCATGCCACTGGAGGCGATCCAGCCCGGCGCGACCGCGTTGACTCGCACCCCGGCGTATCCCCACTCGAAGGCGGCAGTTTTGGTGAAGTTGTCCATGCCTGAACGCGCGGCGCCCGAGTGGCCCATGCCGGGCATGCCGCCCCACATGTCGGCGAGCATGTTGACGATGTTGCCACCGTGTTTGCTCATCGACTGGTTGAACACTTCCCGGGCCATCAGGAAACCGCCGACCAGATTGGTGCGTAGCACGGTTTCGAAACCTTTCTGATTGATCGACGCCAGCGGTGACGGGTACTGACCGCCGGCATTGTTGACCAAACCGTGGATCGGCCCGTGCTCGGCGATCAGCACCTTGACCAATTCCTTCACCGCCTCTTCATCGCGAATATCGCAAGCCTTGCAGTGTGCACGGCCACCGTCCTCGGCGATTTCGGCGGCCACCTTCTGCAGCTTTTCAGGTTTGCGTCCGACCAGCAGCACCTTGGCACCGAGCGCCGCCAGTTCATGGGCGGTGCAGCGACCGATGCCGCTGCCGCCGCCAGTGACGATGATGGTTTGGCCGCTGAACAGATCGGCTCTGAAAATCGACGCGTAAGCCATGCAAACAATCCTCTAGTCGAGCTGTTCGGCGATGCTCTGCGGCACCGGGATCTGGATTTCCAGCAGTTGCTGGGCGAAGGCTTTGCCTTGCGGATCGATACGCAGACTGGCCACGCCACCGCCGCCGAGAGCGTTTTCCAGGAGAAAATTCAAACTGTGGGTGCCCGGCAGGTACCAGCGTTCGACCCGACCGTGGAGCGGGTCGAGGACGTGGCTCATCCAGTCGACGATGACCGCTGGGGTCAGCGCTTCAGCGATCCATGGCAGGTATTCAGGCTTGCGCGGCATCACACCGATGTTGCTGTGGTTGCCCTTGTCGCCAGAGCGCGCCACGGCGAGTTTCACCAACGCGACGCTGGCGTCGGCGCGGCCCTCAGGTTTTGGTGGTTGATCGGCGATGGGCAGGTTCTGGCTGTCGAGAGCAATCAATGCGGGCAGGGCGCAGGGGTGTCGCTCACCGGCCTGGTCGATTTGCAGGGTGCAGGCACTTTTATCGATCAGGAACGAGAACAGACGAATGACCGGGTACACCGTCGGCCGGCCACCGACGATGCCGGTGAGCCCCGGCGCCATGCCCGTGGCAGCCTGGGCGATCTCCCGGGAGAACAGGATCAGCGCTTGCTTGTTCGGATGGCGTACAGCCAGTTTGATCACCACCTCTCGCGTGTCGCGACGCTGGCCATGGGGGCCATAAGTGGCTTCACTGCCGAGCAGTTCGAGGCTGGTTTCGCTGTAGGGCATCCAGCCACGCTGGCTGAACATCTGCGCAGTCTTGTCGATAATGGCCTGACCGACGCGGCGTGCCTTTGCCACCGCGTCAATGCCGGCGATCAGGCAACTGGCGGTGCAGCGAAAACCGTCCGGGTACGTGGCACTGACTTTGTATTTGTCACTGGGCGGCAGGCCTTTGGCACCCTGTACATGCACCCCGTTTTTGCCCTGCTGCTGTAGTTTGACCTGACTGAAATTGCAGACCACATCGGGCAACAGATACGCCTGTGGATCGCCGATTTCATAGAGCAACTGTTCGCCGACGGTCAGCGGCGTGACCAGTCCGCCGGAGCCCTCGGGCTTGCTGACGATGAATTGGCTGTCGGCGCTGACCTCTACGATCGGGAAGCCGATGTGCTCGTAATCCGGAACATCGCGCCAATCGGTGAAATTACCGCCGGTACATTGCGCACCGCATTCGATGATATGCCCGGCCAGCGCGGCTTGGGCGAGTTTGTCGTAGTCATGCCACGACCAGCCGAACTCGTGCACCAGCGCTGCACTGACCACGGCACTGTCGACCACCCGCCCGGTGATGACGATGTCGGCGCCCAGGCGCAGTGCCTCGACAATGCCCGGTGCGCCGAGGTAGGCGTTGGTCGACACGCACATCGGTGGCAGCGGGGCGCCGGTGAACATCTCGGTGATGCCTTGGCCGGTGAGTGACTTGAGTTGCGGTTGCAGGTCATCGCCCAGCAGCACGGCGATTTTCAGCGCAGTGCCAGCCTTGTCACAGGCGGCTTGCAGGGCGGCGGCGCAAGCCAGCGGGTTGACCCCGCCGGCATTACTGATGACACGGATTTTCTGCTCGGCCAGTTGCGGCAGTAGCGGCGTCAGCACGTCGATGAAGTCGCTGGCGAATCCGGTCTGTGGGTCTTTCATGCGTGCGCCAGCCATGATCGACAGGGTGATCTCGGCCAGGTAATCGAACACCAGATAATCCAGGCGTCCTCCTGCCACAAGCTGAGCGGCGGCGGTCGACGTGTCACCCCAGAAGGCACTGGCGCATCCGATGCGGACGGTGGTTGGCATTTTTATCTCCGACTCAGGAACCTGCGACAGAAGTGTCTGGAGGCTACCAAGCAAGCGCTTGGTTTGTAAACACTTGAAACTATCTTCTGCCCGAGCGCTTGCTTGGTCGTCGCCAGCGGCTTAAATTGCGCGCAACCCTGCGGTTTCAGGGGGCAACAGACTGATCGACTGTAGGAGAGAACGGGTGGACGAGCAAAAAGCCCTCAGGGTCATGCGCGAATTGGTCGATGCAGGCCAGTTGACCGACCCGGACAGCGCTCGCGGCAAACTGCTGCAGGTGGCGGCTCATCTGTTCCGCAATAAAGGCTATGAACGCACCACGGTGCGCGATCTGGCCGGCGCGGTGGGGATTCAGTCGGGCAGCATTTTTCATCACTTCAAAAGCAAAGATGAAATTCTCCGTGCCGTGATGGAAGAAACCATTCGTTACAACACCGCGTTGATGCGCGCAGCGCTCGCCGAAGCGACCAGCGTGCGTGAGCGGGTGTTGGCGCTGATCCGTTGCGAGTTGCAGTCGATCATGGGCGGCAGCGGCGAAGCGATGGCGGTGCTGGTCTATGAATGGCGCTCTTTGTCCGAGGAAGGTCAGGCCAAGGTTCTCGCGTTGCGCGATGTCTATGAAGACATCTGGCTGCAAGTGCTCGGTGAGGCCAAGGACGCCGGGTTTATCCGCGGCGATGTTTTTATTACCCGACGTTTCCTCACTGGCGCACTGTCCTGGACGACCACTTGGTTTCGCGCGGGTGGCAGTTTGAGCCTTGATCAGTTGGCGGATGAAGCCCTGATTCTGGTCCTCGAAGAGCGTTGAGGCGCTTTCTATCCGTCCGGGAAACTGGCTAACTGGGCAAAACCGCCTAGCTTGAATGCATTGATCGATATTTTTTCGGGGAGTGGGGTGTTTTGAAGTTTTCGCCAATTCGGACAGTCGCGGGGTTAGCGCTCGCAGTGCTGGCTGCACTATGGGTATTGCCCGCTCAGGCAGCGCAATTGGTTCGGGTCGGCGCGGCGCATTTTCCGCCTTACACCGTTCGCCCGGAAAACGGTGCCGATACCGGTCTGTTACCCCAGTTGGTTGAGGCGCTTAATCGCCTGCAAAGCGACTATCAGTTCGTGCTTGTGCCGACGTCGATTCCCCGACGTTTCGGAGATTTCAAGCAAGGCCGGATCGACATGGCAATCTTCGAGAACCCTGATTGGGGCTGGAAGGAGATTCCCCACACCGACGTCGACATGGGCCTTGAAGATGCCGAGATCTTCGTCGCGCAGCGCGAGGAGGGTCGCCAGCAGAACTACTTTGCCGACCTCACCGGCAAACGCCTGGCGTTGTTCAGTGGTTATCACTACGAATTTGCCAACTTCAACGCCGACCAAAAATTCCTCACGCAGCATTTCAACGCCACGCTAACCTATTCCCACGACAGCAACCTGCTGATGGTGCTGCGCGGGCGGGCGGATATCGCGCTGGTGACCCGCTCCTATTTGAGTGATTACCTGCTGCGTAACGAAAAGGTGCGCGATGAGTTGTTGGTGTCGCAACGCATTGATCAGGTCTATCACCACTACGCCATTCTTCGCCCGACCGCGCCGATCAGTGGCGAAGCGTTCGGCAAGCTGCTACAAGGTTTGCGCGACAACGGCGAGATGCTGAAGATTTTCCAGCCGTACCAGATTGCCGTGGTGCCAGTGCCTCATCGCTGAGCACCTTTTCAGCGCCGTACCGTTCGTCGTTTCATGCCCCTTACCTGTCAGGTCTGACAGTAGACGGTTCGGCATGGCAATGTTCAGATGACTTTCAGGCGCCAGACCTCAGACCGGGGATCAGGCATTGACCGGAAAGGAGTTCTGCCATGTCCGAGCCGACCTATATAAATGTTTTTCGCGTGCCCGCTCCCGTCGTCGATCAAGCCGTCGACAACATTCTCACGATCAATCCCGGCAACCCGTCCAGTATTGACGTCAGGGTGTCCTCTTGGCCATTTATGTCGCTAGGTCAATCCGTGTCCTTGCACGTCTGTGGCCAGAGCGGCAAAGATGAAGTTTTTCTTTTTTCTGTCGCCGATCAAGAGCCCCTGACGCGCGGTGAACTTGAGGAAACCATGTGGGTTCGATCGATCCCCGGATCGTTTCTGGCAGGGTTGAAGGACCGGAGTCATTTGGTGTTTGTATTTCGCGTGGCCCTAGACGGTGGCTGCTGCGCAGAGCCGTTGCTGTTCCCGACCTTGAGTCTGGAAGTGCAGGTGCCAGTGCAATACGAGGATTTGACGGTGTTTGCCGAGGGCGAGACGGCGCCGTGGAATGGTTGGAATAAAGGTTCGGCAGGGCAGGCTGCGCGTGACTGGATCGTCGCCCTGGATGGTGAGGAGTACGTTCTACGCAACGCAACCACCACTAATTTGTCGGCGGGCACTGTTCTGGTGAAAGACTTCGCCGACCTGGAAGCAGGCCGTCAATATGAGTTCGGTATAAAGGTGCATCGTACCAATACGTCGTATACAGCGCCGAAGCTTTCGCTGGTGGTCGGGTCGGACGTTGTGGCCGAACCTACGGAGTTCCCCGGGATGGCGTGGGAAACCCTTGCCGGTACGTTTACGGCTCACACGCCAGACCTTCCGTTGAGCATTGTCAGCCATGTCGCCACGGGGTATGGCAACGACTACGCGATCAGTCGGATCTGGGTCAAGTCGATCTAGTCATTCATCAAGGTGAGTGACTGATGTGGCCCGTTGAATAGACAGACTAAATTGTTGCTCTTGGCTCACGTTCCATCGTTTAACTGTCAACGATTACCGTGAGCCCGACCCATGTCCAATCTGAATGACCTGACTGCCCTGGCCTTGCCATCGGGCAGCCAATTGGTAGCCGATGCAACCGAAAGCCGTCTGAGCCTGAGTCTGGACGGGCAACCGTTGATTCGCCTGCGTCTGGATCGCGAGGCCAAGGGGCCGATCCAGATCGATGAGCGTTTTGCCCTGCCGCCAGGCCAGGCGCTGTGGGCTGCCTGTTACTGGCTGTTCGCGCGGGACCCGCAGTGCCAGCAATTGACTTGGCAACTGGATCAGCCACCGACGCAGGCCTTGCTCAGCGGTTTGCTGGTGAGCACCGACGTGGCGGGTGAATACCGCTGCGAACGCACGCTGTTCTGGCAACTGCCGCAACCGTGGCTCGGCGCTTCGCTGACTGGCAGCTATCCGCAGCAAATGGTTGTCAGCGCTGGCAAGCGCCATCCGTTGCGACCGGTGAAGCCGCGCGGCGAGGTTTATCGGCGTTTTGATGCGCGTCTGGACGCTTGGATTTCCCTGCGTACCGTCGAAATCGAAGCAGACCTGCCGCGCTTCAATCGCTGGCAGAACAGTCCGCGGGTGGCCAGTTTCTGGCAGGAAGAGGGCAGCCTTGAACAGCATCGCGACTACCTGAGCAAGCTTGACACCGACCCGCACACCCTGACCCTGATCGGTTGTTTCGATGATCAGCCGTTTGCCTATTTCGAAGCCTATTGGGCCAAGGAGGATCGCATTGCACCGTTCTGCGACGCGGACAATTACGATCGCGGCATTCACATGCTGGTAGGGGAGGAAGATCACCGTGGCCCGCACAAAGTGGCGAGTTGGTTATCGGCGCTGGTGCATTACCTGTTTCTCGATGATCCGCGCACTCAACGGGTGGTCGCTGAACCCCGTGCAGACAACGCGAAGATGATCGGCCATATGCAGAACCAGTGCTTTCATTGCGAGAAAGAGTTCGACTTCCCGCACAAACGCGCAGCGCTGATGATTCTGGGGCGTGAGCGGTTTTTTGATCGGTGCACATTGGCTTGATGATCGGGCCTCAGGATCTGAGTGATCCAGAGGCCGCCTTCGTGAGCAGGCTCGCGTCCACATGGGTTTGATGAACAAGACAAATCCAGTATGGAAGCTAGCCTGCTCGCGATTGGGAGCGCTGAAAACTCTGCGGGTTAGCGACGACCCACCGCCACGGCATCCCGACGACTGCCCGAGACCTTGCGGCAGTGCACCAGCGCATCACGAATCATGAAGTTGACCAGGGTCGGCGAAACGCCGAGTTCCTTGGCGATGTCCTTTTGCGGCACACCGTGCAAGCGGTACATCTCGAACGCATAGCGAGTGCGGCTGGGCAGCTCGGTCAGGGCGTCGGCGATGTGTTCCAGGGTCGAGAAGTTGATGTGCGAGATTTCTGGCGAAGCACCCTGAATGACTACGTTCAGCCCTTCCTCTTCAGGGCCGGAATACTTCTGCTCCAACGCCTGTTTGCGGTAGTGATCGATGGCCAGGTTGCGCACGATCTGGAACAGGTAGCTCAGTTGAGCCTTGATCGACGAGGTGATCTGTGGCGCCGATTGCAGTCGGAAAAACGCATCCTGCACCACGTCTTCGGCCCGCGATCGGCAGCCGGTAATGCGCGCTGCAATTTTGACCAGAATCAGTCGGTTGTCGACAAAGGCCTGAAGTAGCGGTGAATCGCACCTGCCTGTGGATACTTGTTCCGTCATGGAAATCACCTTGCTGCCAATAGGTTAGTGGGGCGCCTGGGGGAGGGGCGCCCTACACATCGAGCGACAAATTATGTTGAATGATAATGATTGTCAATTGAGAAAGAGAATTAATGATCCATGAGGGTGCGGTCTGGGAGGTGCGACACGCCGCCGCACCCCGGCGCCATTGGCTAGCCCGCTTGGCGACTAATTATTTCAAGACGTCGTCCGTTCTCATTGGTGAATGGTTGTGGGGTCACCACCCCGGCCAGACAGTATTCCCATGCCTTGCGTGGTCGGCGTAGACCGCGCCCTGCATGCCCTCGAAGGGCGTGACGCAGCAACCCGATTCCACTAGCAAGCCGAATTCAGGCAGGACACCCAATGACCGACGCGTTCGAACTCCCCAGCACCCTGGTCCACGCCCTCCAGCGCCGCGCGGCCCTGACGCCGGATCGACTGGCCTTGCGTTTTCTCGCCGAAAACGAAGAGCAGGCTGTGGTGCTCAGTTATCGCGAACTCGATCAGCGTGCACGCAGCATTGCTGGCGCGTTGCAGGCCGAAGCCGGGTTCGGTGATCGTGCGGTGCTGCTGTTTCCCAGCGGCCCGGATTACGTCGCGGCGTTCTTTGGTTGTCTGTACGCGGGGGTGATCGCGGTACCGGCCTATCCACCGGAGTCTGCCCGTCGTCACCATCAGGCGCGATTGCTGTCGATCATCGCCGACGCCGAACCGCGTCTGTTGCTGACCAGTGCAGATCTGCGTGACGCCTTGCAGCAGATCGAAGGGGCGCCGCCGTTGCTGTGCGTCGACACCCTCGACAACGCTCTGGCCGAGCGTTGGGTTGAACCGACCCTGTCGCCGGATCACATCGCCTTCCTGCAATACACCTCCGGCTCCACCGCGTTGCCCAAAGGCGTGCAAGTCAGCCACGGCAATCTGGTGGCCAACGAATTGCTGATCCGCCACGGTTTTGGTATCGACGTGAACCCCGACGACGTGATCGTCAGTTGGCTGCCGCTGTACCACGACATGGGGCTGATTGGCGGTTTGCTCCAGCCGATTTTCAGTGGTGTGCCGTGCATCCTGATGTCGCCGGCGTACTTCCTCGGCCGGCCGTTGCGCTGGCTTGAAGCGATCAGCCAATACGGCGGCACCATCAGCGGCGGGCCGGATTTCGCTTACCGCTTGTGCAGCGAACGGGTCAGCGAATCGGCGCTTGAGCGTCTCGACCTGAGCCGCTGGCGTGTGGCGTATTCCGGCTCCGAGCCGATCCGCCTCGACACCCTGCAACGTTTCGCCGAAAAGTTCACCGTGTGCGGTTTCAGTGAAGACAGTTTCATGGCCTCGTACGGCCTGGCCGAAGCCACACTGTTTGTCGCCGGCACACCGCGCGGCACGGGCATTGCTGCACTGCGCGTGGACGACCAGGCGCTGGCACAAAACCGCGCCGAGCCGGGTGACGGCAGCCCGATCATGAGTTGTGGCATCAGTCAGCCGGAACATGCGGTGCTGATCGTCGACCCCGCCCGTCTTGAAGCACTTGCCGATAACGCCGTCGGTGAAGTCTGGGCGGCCGGCCCGAGCATTGCTCAGGGCTATTGGCGCAACCCCGAGGCCAGTGCCAAGACCTTCGTTCAGCACGCCGGTCGCACCTGGCTGCGCACGGGTGACCTGGGTTTCAGCCGCGACGGTGAGCTGTTCATCACCGGTCGTTTGAAAGACATGCTGATCGTGCGCGGTCACAACCTGTATCCGCAGGACATTGAGCAAATCGTCGAGCGCGAAGTGGAAGTGGTGCGCAAGGGGCGCGTGGCCGCGTTTGCGATCAGCCAGGATGGCGAAGAGGGCATCGGCATTGCCGCAGAAATCAGCCGCAGCGTGCAGAAAATCCTGGCGCCCGAAGCGCTGATCAACGCGATTCGCCAAGCGGTGGCCGAGGCTTGTCAGCAAGCACCGAGCGTGGTGGTGCTGCTCAATCCGGGCGCGTTGCCGAAGACGTCCAGCGGCAAACTTCAGCGCTCAGCCTGCCGCCTTCGCCTGGCCGATGGCAGCCTCGACAGCTACGCGCTGTTCCCTTCGGCTGCTGCCTCCAGCACCGACCCGGCCGTGCCAACCACTGACCTGCAAGCCCTGATCGGCAACATCTGGGCCGAGCAATTGAACGTCAAACAGGTCAACAACGACGATCACTTCTTCCTGCTCGGCGGTAACTCCATCGCCGCCACCCAAGTGATCGCCCGTGTTCGCGAAGCACTCGGCCTGGAACTGAACCTGCGCCTGCTGTTTGAAGCGCCGACCCTGTCTGCTTTTGCCGCCGCCGTGGCGCAACAGCAAGAAGATGGCGGCCACGCTCAGGGCGCAATCGCCGTTGTGCCGCGCACTGAGCCGATGGCGCAATCGCTGGCACAAAATCGTTTGTGGATCACCTGGCAACTGGACCCGCAAAGCAGCGCTTACACCATTCCCGGTGCCTTGCGTTTGCGCGGTGAGCTGGACGAAGACGCCTTGCGCCGCAGCTTTGAGCAACTGATCGAACGCCACGAATCCCTGCGCACGCGCTTCTTCGAACGTGACGGCGTGGCCCTGCAGCAAGTCGATGCGACGGCTCAATTCAACCTGCAACGGATCGACATCAGCGATCTGCCATTGCATGCGCGTGAAACCCGTGCGCAACAAATCCGCGAGGACGAAGCGCGCACTCCCTTTGATCTGCAAAAAGGTCCGTTGCTGTGGGTGAAGCTGATTCGTCTCGATGACGAAGACCACCAACTGCTGGTGACGATGCATCACATCATCGCTGATGGCTGGTCGCTGAACGTGCTGATCGATGAGTTCTCGCGCCTGTATGCCGCCGCCTCCCAAGGTGCTACCGCCCGTCTCGCGTCGTTGCCTACTCAGTACGCCGACTACGGCAGTTGGCAGCGTCAATGGCTGGCGCAAGGCGAGGGCGAGCGGCAACTGGCGTACTGGAAAGCGCAGTTGGGCGATGAGCATCCGACCTTGGCACTGGCCACCGATCATCCGCGCTCGGCTCAGCAACTTCATAGCGCCGCACGACACACGGTGCGTCTGAGCGTCAGCCTCAGCGAAGCGATCCGCAACACCGCGCAGGCGCACGAAGCGACGCCGTTCATGCTGCTGCTCTCGGCCTTCCAGAGTCTGTTGCACCGCTACAGCGGCCAGCGTGATATTCGCATCGGCGTGCCCAATGCCAACCGTCCGCGCCTGGAAACCCAGGGTCTGATTGGCTTCTTCATCAACACCCAAGTGCTGCGCGCGGAAGTCGATTCGCGCTCGTCGTTTGTCCAATTGCTGGCCCAGACCCGCCACGCCGTACTCGGTGCCCAGGCCCATCAGGATCTGCCGTTCGAACAACTGCTCGAAGCCTTCCCGCAGGCCCGTGAGCAAGGCCTGTTCCAGGTCATGTTCAACCACCAGCAACGCGATCTGAGTGCGCTCAAACGTCTGCCGGGTCTGCTCGCCGAGGAACTGCCGTGGCACAGCCGCGAAGCCAAGTTCGACCTGCAACTGCACAGCGAAGAAGACCGCAACGGGCGCCTGACCCTGTCCTTCGACTACGCCAATGAGCTGTTTGACGCCGCGACCATCGAGCGTCTGGCCGAGCATTTCAGCAACGTGTTGCGTGAGGTCTGTGAACGTCCGCAACAAGCCATCGGCGACCTGCAACTGTTGGCTGCCGCCGAGCACGATCAACAGCAACAGTGGAGCATTGCGCCGTGTACTGCGGCGCAACAATGGCTGCCGGAACTGCTCAATGAACAGGCACGCCAGACCCCCGAGCGCAGCGCACTGGTCTGGGACGGCGGCAGCCTCGACTTCGCCGAATTGCACACACAAGCCAACCGCCTTGCGCATTACCTGCGCGATAAAGGCGTTGGCCCGGATGTCTGCGTGGCCATCGCCGCCGAGCGTTCGCCGCAACTGTTGATCGGCCTGCTGGCGATCATCAAGGCAGGCGGCGCCTACGTGCCGCTGGACCCGGATTATCCGGCCGATCGTTTGGCCTACATGCTCAGCGACAGCGGCGTTGAACTGCTGCTGACCCAGACCGCACTGCTCGACCGCTTGCCGGCCAGCGAGGGTGTCAGCGTCATCGCCATGGACGCGCTGCATTTGGAAAACTGGCCAAGCCAGGCACCGGGTCTGTGCCTGCACGGCGACAACCTTGCCTACGTGATTTACACCTCCGGTTCCACCGGCCAACCCAAAGGCGTCGGCAACACCCACGCGGCGCTCGCTGAACGTTTGCAGTGGATGCAGAACAGCTATCGCCTCAACGAAACCGACGTGCTGATGCACAAAGCGCCGATCAGTTTCGACGTGTCGGTGTGGGAGTGCTTCTGGCCGCTGATCACCGGTGCCCGTTTGCTGATCGCCGGCCCCGGCGAGCACCGCGATCCGCATCGCATCGCCCAACTGGTCCAGCAGTACGGCGTGACCACGCTGCACTTCGTGCCGCCGCTGCTGGCGTTGTTTATCGACGAGCCACTCAGCGCCGAGTGCACCAGCCTGCGCCGGGTCTTCTCTGGCGGTGAAGCCTTGCCGGCGGAGCTGCGCAACCGCGTGCTCGCGCAATGGCCGGCGGTGCAACTGCACAACCGTTATGGCCCGACCGAAACCGCGATCAACGTCACCCATTGGCATTGCACCCGCGCCGATGGCGAGCGCTCGCCGATTGGCCGACCGCTGGGCAATGTGGTCTGCCGTGTGCTCGACGCCGATCTCAATCCAGTACCGGCCGGTGTACCCGGTGAACTGTGCATCAGCGGTAGCGGTCTGGCCCGTGGTTATCTCGCCCGCCCGGCACTGACCGCCGAACGTTTCGTGGCCGATCCATTGGGCGAGCAGGGCGCGCGGCTGTACCGCACTGGCGACCGCGCTCGCTGGACGTCGGATGGAGTGATCGAATACCTCGGCCGTCTCGATCAGCAGGTCAAACTGCGCGGTTTTCGCGTAGAACCGGAAGAAATCGAAGCGCGTCTGCTCGCTCAGGACGGCGTTGCCCAAGCCGTGGTGCAGGTGCGCGAGACCGCCGCCGGTGCGCAACTGATTGGCTATTTCACGGCCCTTGATGGCCGCGAAAATCAGGACGCGCAGATCATTCGCCTGAAAACCGCATTGGCCGCCGAACTGCCGCAATACATGGTTCCGGCACAACTGATGCGACTGGACGAAATGCCCCTGAGCCCAAGCGGCAAACTCGATCGCCGCGCCTTGCCAGCGCCGCAATGGCAAGTGCGCGAACACGTCGAACCGGTCTCTGCGCTTGAGCAACAGATCGCCGGCATTTGGCGCGAAGTGCTCTGTCTGGCGAAAATCGGTCTGCGCGACGATTTCTTCGCCCTCGGCGGCCACTCGTTGCTGGCCACGCAAATCATCTCGCGTACTCGTCAGGCCTGCGACGTCGAACTGCCGTTGCGCGCCTTGTTCGAACACAGCGAACTCGGCGACTTCGCCGAGCAGATTCGCCTGATCCAGGTCAGTGGCCGCACCAACCGACAACCGCCGATTGCTGAAGTTGATCGCCGTCAGTCGGTGCCGCTGTCCTACTCACAGCAACGCATGTGGTTCCTCTGGCAAATGGAACCGGACAGCCCGGCGTACAACGTCGGCGGCATGGCTCGCCTGCGGGGCGTGTTGCATGTCGAGCATTTCGAGGCGGCATTGCAGGCGCTGATCCTGCGCCACGAAACCCTGCGCACCACGTTCCCCAGCGTCGACGGCGTGGCCCGTCAGCAAGTGCATGCCCAAACCGGTGTACGCATGGGCTGGAAGGATTTCTCCCAACTCGCCGCTGAGGTGCGTGAGCAAAACGTCCAGCTACTGGCCGACGCAGAGGCGCACCTGCCGTTCGACCTGGAAACCGGTCCGTTGCTGCGCGCCTGCCTGGTCAAGACTGCCGATCAGGAACATTACTTCGTCCTGACCCTGCACCACATTGTCACCGAAGGCTGGGCGATGGACATCTTTGCCCGCGAACTCAGCGCGTTGTACGAGGCGTTCGTCGATGACCGCGATTCGCCGCTCGAGCCGCTGCCGGTGCAATACCTCGACTACAGCGTCTGGCAGCGCGACTGGCTGGAGTCCGGCGAGCGTCAGCGCCAGCTCGACTACTGGACGGCGCAATTGGGCCGCGAACACCCGCTGCTGGAATTGCCGGGCGACCGTCCGCGCCCGCCAGTGCAAAGCCATCAGGGTGAACTGTTTCGCTTCGATCTGAGCGACGGTCTCGCCGCACGGGTTCGGGCGTTCAATGCGCAAAACGGTCTGACCCTGTTCATGACCATGACCGCCGCCCTCGCCACGCTGCTCTACCGCTACAGCGGCCAGACCGATCTGCGCATCGGCGCGCCGGTTGCCAACCGTATTCGTCCGGAAAGCGAAGGGCTGATCGGTGCGTTCCTCAACACGCAGGTGCTGCGGTGCCAGCTCGACGGGCAGATGTCGGTCGGCGAGTTGTTCGACCAGGTTCGCCATACGGTGATCGAAGGCCAGTCGCATCAGGACCTGCCGTTCGATCATCTGGTCGAGGCCTTGCAGCCACCGCGCAGCGCCGCGTACAACCCGCTGTTCCAGGTGATGTGCAACGTGCAGCGCTGGGAGTTCCAACAGAGCCGCACGCTCGCCGGCATGACTGTCGAGTACCTGGCCAACGATGCACGGGCGACCAAGTTCGACCTCAATCTGGAAGTCACCGACCTGGACCATCGCCTCGGTTGCTGCCTGACCTACAGCACGGATTTGTTCGATGAGCCGACCATCGCACGCATGGCCAGACATTGGTGCAACCTGCTCGAAGCACTGATCGCCGATCCGCAACAACGCCTCAGCGAACTGCCGCTACTCGATCAACCTGAACGCCAGCGATTGCTCGACAGCCTCGGCGTGGAACCGGGCGAGCATCGCCTTGATCAGTGCATCCATCACCTGTTCGCCGAAAAGGCTTTGGCGCGAAAAGACGCACCGGCCCTGACTTTCGCCGGACAGACCCTGAGCTACAGCGAACTCGATGCCCGCGCCAATCGTCTGGCCTGGGCGCTGCGTGAGCGCGGCGTCGGGCCGCAAGTGCGGGTTGGTCTGGCGCTGGAGCGTTCGCTGGAAATGGTCATCGGCCTGCTGGCGATCCTCAAGGCCGGCGGCGCTTATGTGCCGCTGGACCCGGAATACCCGCTCGATCGTCTGCATTACATGATCGAAGACAGCCGCATCGGGCTGCTGCTCAGTGACCGCGCCCTGTTCAAAGCCCTGGGCTCATTGCCGTCGAGCGTGGCGCGCTGGTGCCTGGAGGATGATCGCGCCGCACTGGCCGATTACCCGGCCACCGAGCTGCCCTTCATTAGCCTGCCGCAACATCAGGCGTACCTGATTTACACCTCGGGCTCGACCGGCAAACCGAAAGGCGTAGTGGTCAGTCACGGTGAAATTGCCATGCACTGCCTTGCGGTGATCGAGCGTTTTGGCATGCGTGCGGATGACTGCGAGCTGCACTTCTATTCGATCAACTTCGACGCCGCCACCGAGCGTTTGCTGGTGCCGTTGCTCAGCGGTGCGCACGTTGTGCTGCGGGCGCAAGGGCAGTGGGATGCGCAAGAAATCTGCGGGCTGATTCGCCGTCATCGCATCAACGTTCTTGGCTTTACCCCCAGCTATGGCAGCCAGTTGGCGCAATGGCTGGCGACGCAAAACGACATTCTCCCGGTGCGTATGATCATCACCGGTGGCGAAGCGTTGACCGGCGAACACCTGCAGCGCATTCGTGCAGCGTTCAAACCGAGCCTGTTCTTCAACGCTTATGGCCCGACCGAAACCGTGGTCATGCCGCTGGCGAGTCTCGCTCCCCAGGTGCTGGAAGAAGGCGCCGGCAGCGTGCCGATCGGCAGCGTGATCGGCGCGCGTGTCGCTTACATTCTCGACGCCGATCTGGCGCTGGTGCCGCAAGGCGCGACGGGTGAATTGTTCGTTGGCGGCGCGGGACTGGCTCAGGCCTATCACGACCGTGCGGGCATCACCGCCGAACGCTTTGTCGCTGATCCGTTTGCGACCGATGGCGCACGCATGTACCGCACCGGCGACCTGGTGCGCCAGCGCGCCGACGGTCTGGTGGAGTACTTGGGGCGCATCGACCATCAGGTGAAAATCCGTGGTTTCCGTATCGAGTTGGGCGAAATCGAAACGCGCTTGCTCGATCACGACGCGATCCGTGAAGCGGTGGTGCTGGCACTGGACACACCGAGCGGTCAGCAATTGGTGGCCTATCTGGTGACGGCGCTTGCCGATCAAGTCGAAGCCAGACAGGCCGAACTGCGTGAAGCCCTCAAGTCGCATCTGAAGGCAAAACTGCCGGATTACATGGTGCCGACGCACCTGATTCTGCTGGCAAGCATGCCGCTGACGGCCAATGGCAAACTCGACCGCCGCGCCTTGCCGGCGCCGGATCCGGAGCTCAATCGTCAGGACTACGTCGCCCCCAACAGTGAATTGGAGCAGACCCTGGCACAGATCTGGTGCGACGTGCTCAACGTCGAACGGGTCGGTCTCAACGACAACTTCTTCGAACTCGGCGGCGACTCGATCCTGTCGATTCAAGTGGTCAGTCGTGCGCGACAGCAGGGTATTCATTTCAGCCCGCGTGATCTGTTCCAGCACCAGACCGTGCAGACACTGGCCGCTGTGGCCAGTCGCACGCAGCAGGTGACGGCCGAACAAGGTCGGGTTGTTGGCGAGTCGCCAATGACGCCAATCCAGCACTGGTTTTTCGACACGGACATCCCTGAGCGTCAGCACTGGAACCAGGCGTTGTTGCTGGAGCCGACCGTGAGGCTGGAACCTCATCGTCTGGAGCAGGCACTGTGGGCAGTGATTGAACAGCACGATGCCTTGCGCCTGCGTTTCAGCCAAGTCGCAGGCGAGTGGCAAGCGACGCATCAGCCCGTGTCTGAAGCGGTCGTGTTGTGGCAGGTGCGTGTCACGTCGATGGACAAGTGTGAAGCACTGTTCGCCGATGCCCAGCGCCGTCTCGATCTGCAAAACGGCCCGTTGCTGCGCGCTTTGCTGGTCGACGGCCCGCAAGGGCAGCAACGTCTGTTTATTGCTATCCATCACCTGGTGGTTGACGGTGTGTCGTGGCGGGTATTGCTCGACGATCTGCAAACCGTGTATCGCCAACTCGACAACGGGCAGTCGCTGAAACTGCCGGCGAAAACCAGCGCCTTCAAGGACTGGGCGGCACGCTTGCAGGCTTACGCGGGCAGCGAGTCCCTGCGTGAAGAATTGAGTTGGTGGCAGTCGCAACTGACCGGCCCGAACGCTGACCTGCCGTGCGAAAACCCGCAGGGCGACCAACACCATCGTCACGCGCAAACCGTCAGCGTGCGACTCGATGCCGAGCGCACTCAACAACTGCTGCAAGCGGCGCCGCGTGCCTATCGCACTCAGGTCAACGACCTGCTGCTGACTGCGTTGGCCCGCGTCTTGTGCCGCTGGAGCGGTCAGCCGTCGGCGCTGATTCAACTCGAAGGCCACGGCCGCGAAACCCTGTTCGACGAGATCGACCTGACCCGCACCGTCGGCTGGTTCACCAGCGCCTATCCATTACGCCTGACCCCGCACAATATCGAAGAGGCTGCCGGGCAGGGCGCTTCGATCAAGGCGATCAAGGAACAACTGCGCGCCGTGCCGCACAAAGGTCTGGGCTATGGCGTGCTGCGTTATCTGGCCGATGACGTCTGCCAGCGCAGCATGGCGGCGTTACCGAATGCGCCGGTCACCTTCAATTACCTCGGTCAGTTCGACCAGAGCTTCGGCAGTCATGCGCTGTTCCGTCCGCTGGACGAGCCGGTCGGTGCCGCCCATGATCCACAGGCGCCGCTGCCGAACGAGTTGAGCATCGACAGTCAGGTCTATGGCGGTGAACTGCTGCTGCGCTGGACCTTCAGCGCCGAGCGTTACAACGCGCAGACCATCAATGAGCTGGCCGCTGCCTACCTCGGCGAACTGCAAAGCCTGATCGCTCACTGCGTGCAAAGCGAGGCCGGCGGCCTGACGCCGTCGGACTTCCCGCTGGCCAAACTGACCCAGGCACAACTCGATGCCTTGCCGGTGCCGGCCGCGCACATCGAAGACATCTATCCGCTGACCCCAATGCAGGAAGGCATGCTCCTGCACACCCTGCTCGAACCGGGCACCGGTCTGTACTACATGCAGGATCGTTATCGCATCAACAGCGAACTCGACCCCGAGCGTTTCGCTCAGGCCTGGCAAGCGGTGGTCGCCCGTCACGAAGCGTTGCGTGCGTCGTTCTGCTGGAACGTCGGCGAAGACATGCTGCAAGTGATCCACACCCCGGGGCGCACGCCGATCGAATATCTGGACTGGAGCGCCATCGCCGACACCGAGCAGGAACCCAAGCTGCAAGCGCTGCTCAAAAGCGAGCGCGAGGCCGGCTTCGATCTGCTCGATCAGGCACCGTTCCACCTGCGTCTGATCAAGGTTGGCGCGGCGCGTTACTGGTTCATGATGAGCAACCACCACATCCTTATCGATGCCTGGTGCCGTTCGTTGTTGATGAACGACTTCTTCGAGATCTACGCCGCCCTCGGCGAGGGCCGCGAAGCACAGTTGTCGGTGCCGCCGCGCTATCGCGATTACATCGCTTGGTTGCAACGCCAGAGCCTGGCCGAGGCGCGGCAGTGGTGGCAGCAGAATCTGCAAGGGTTCGAACGCACCACGCCGATCCCCAGCGACCGGCCGTTCCTGCGTGAACACGCCGGTGACAGCGGCGGCATGATCGTCGGCGACCGTTACACCCGCCTCAATGTCGAGGACGGTGCACGTCTGCGTGAGCTGGCGCAGGCCCACCAACTGACCATCAACACCTTCGCCCAAGCGGCGTGGGCACTGGTGCTGCGACGCCTGAGCGGTGATCGTGACGTGCTGTTTGGTGTCACCGTGGCCGGGCGTCCGGTGGACATGCCGCAGATGCAACGCACCGTTGGCCTGTTCATCAACAGTGTCGCGCTGCGGGTGCAGATGCCGGCGGACGATCAGCGCTGTGGCGTGCGCCAGTGGCTCAGCGGTCTGCTCGACAGCAACATGCAACTGCGCGAGTACGAATATCTGCCGCTGGTGAACATCCAGGAACAGAGCGAATTGCCCAAAGGCCAGCCGCTGTTCGACAGCCTGTTCGTGTTTGAAAACGCCCCGGTGGAAGTCTCGGTGCTGGACCGGGCGCAGAGCCTGAATGCAACCTCGGATTCGGGCCGCACCCACACCAACTTCCCGCTGACGGCGGTGTGCTACCCGGGCGATGACCTCGGTCTGCACCTGTCTTATGACCAGCGTTATTTCGACGAATCGACGGTCGAGCGCATGCTCGGCGAGTTCAAGCGACTGCTGCTGGCGCTGATCGACGGCTTCCATGGTGACATGGCCGATTTGCCGCTGCTGGGTCGCGAAGAACAAGATTTTCTGCTGCACGGCTGCAACCAGAGCGCTCACGACTATCCGTTGGAGCACAGCTACGTGTCGCTGTTCGAAGCGCAGGTTGCGCAACATCCGCAACGCATCGCCGCCCGTTATCTCGATCAGCAATTGAGCTACGAGGCGCTGAACCACAACGCCAACCGCCTTGGTCATGCACTGGTTGCGGCCGGCGTGCAGATGGATCAACCGGTGGCGTTGCTGGCCGAACGTAACCTCGATCTGCTGGGCATGATCATCGGCAGCTTCAAGGCCGGTGCCGGTTACCTGCCGCTGGACCCGGGCCTGCCGAGTCAGCGTCTGCAACGGATCATCGAACTGAGCCGCACGCCGGTGCTGGTGTGCAGCGAGGCGTGCCGTGAACAGGCGCAGGTCTTGCTGGACGAATTCAGTTGCGCCAACCGCCCACGGTTGTTGGTCTGGGAAGAGGTTCAGGCCCTGGCGACGTCGATGGAAAACCCGGGCATTCACAGTGGCCCGGACAACCTCGCTTATGTGATCTACACCTCGGGCTCCACCGGTTTGCCGAAGGGTGTGATGGTCGAACAGCGCGGCATGCTCAACAACCAGTTGAGCAAGCGCCCGTACCTCGATTTGAGCGAGGCCGACGTGATCGCGCAGACCGCTTCGCAAAGCTTCGACATTTCCGTCTGGCAGTTCCTCGCCGCGCCGCTGTTCGGGGCGCGAGTGGACATCGTGCCGAACACCATCGCCCACGATCCGCAAGGTTTGCTGGCGCATGTGCAGGTGCAGGGCATCACTGTGCTGGAGAGCGTGCCGTCACTGATTCAGGGCATGCTGGCCTCGGATCACCTGAGCCTCGACGGTCTGCGCTGGATGCTACCGACCGGCGAGGCGATGCCGCCGGAGCTGGCGCACCAATGGCTGCAGCGTTACCCGCAGATCGGTCTGGTCAACGCTTACGGCCCGGCGGAATGTTCCGATGACGTGGCGTTCTACCGTGTGGACATGGCCTCGACTCGCGGCAGCTATCTGCCGATCGGCACACCCACCGACAACAACGTGCTGCATCTGCTTGATGGCGCGCTGGAACTGGTGCCGTTGGGTGCGGTGGGGGAATTGTGCGTGGCCGGCACCGGGGTCGGGCGCGGTTATGTCAGCGATCCGCTGCGCACTGCGCCGGTGTTTGTACCGAATCCGTTCGGTGCGCCAGGCGAGCGTCTGTATCGCACCGGTGACCTGGCGCGGCGGCGTAGCGATGGCGTGCTGGAATACGTCGGCCGCGTCGATCATCAGGTGAAGATTCGCGGTTACCGGATCGAATTGGGTGAGATCGAAGCGCGTCTGCACGAACAACCGCAAGTGCGCGATGCGGCGGTCGGGGTGCAGGAGGGCGTCAACGGCAAGCACTTGGTCGGCTATCTGGTTGCGGCGGATTGCGCGCTCAACCCCGACGAACGTCTGGAGCGCATCAAACAACGCCTGCGCAGCGAATTGCCGGAGTACATGGTGCCGCTGCACTGGTTGTGGCTTGCGCAGTTGCCGCTCAACAGCAACGGCAAACTGGATCGCAAAGCGTTGCCGGCGCTGGAGATCGGTCAGTTGCAGAGCCGCGATTATCGGGCGCCACGCAATGAGCTTGAGCAGACCCTGGCGGGTATTTGGGCTGAGGTGTTGAAGATCGAGAAGGTCGGCGTGCGCGACAACTTCTTCGAGCTGGGCGGGCATTCTTTGCTGGCCACGCAGATTGCTTCGCGGGTGCAGAAAACCCTGCAACGCGACGTGCCGCTGCGGGCGATGTTCGAGTGCAGCACGGTCGAGGCGCTGGCCGAATACATTGAGGGGCTGGCGGCCAGCGATATCACCGAGGAGAAGGTGGATCGCTTGAATGATCTGATGGCGCAGCTGGAGGGTTTGTAGTCTCCGGCATCATTGAACTCAACACACTTCAACCGCCACATTCGAGTACATTTTCAAGGTTGACGACCCCGAACCGGCAGCTCAGTCTGCCGGTTCACTTTTTTACCGCGCAGGTGAATCGATGCCCTTTTTCACGGTGGACGGACAAGCACTTCATTACATTGATCAAGGCACAGGCCCCGCCGTGTTGCTGGCCGGCAGCTATTTGTGGGACCAGGCCATGTGGGCGCCGCAGATCGCCGCGTTATCGCCGCACTATCGAGTGATTGCGCTGGATCTGTGGGGCCATGGCGAATCCGGGCGGCTGCCCGATGGCACTCAGTCGCTGGATGACATTGCCCGTCAGGCGCAGGCGTTGCTCGATCATCTGGGCATCGACAAGGTCACGCTGGTCGGGCTGTCGGTGGGTGGCATGTGGGGCGTGCGTCTGGCGCTGTCGGCACCGCAGCGGCTCAAGGGGCTGGTGCTGATGGACACTTACGTTGGCGTGGAACCCGAACCCACCCGTCAGTACTACTTCTCGCTGTTTAAACAGATCGAAGAAACCGGGGAAATCTCTGAACAGTTGCTCGACATCGTCGTGCCGATCTTCTTCCGGCCGGGCATTGATCCGCAGTCGGCGTTGTATCAGGGTTTTCGCGCAAAACTCGCGGCTTACACCGCTGACCGGCTACGCGAAAGCATCGTGCCGATGGGGCGCATCACCTTTGGTCGTGATGACCTGTTGCCGCGTTTGGGTGAGCTGAATGCAGCGACCACACTGGTGCTGTGCGGCGATCAGGACAAACCACGGCCACCGTCGGAAGCGCAGGAAATGGCAGAGCTGATCGGTTGCCCGTGGGTACTGGTGCCAGAGGCGGGGCATATCTCCAATCTGGAGAATCCGGCGTTTGTGACTCAAGTGCTGTTCAACTTCCTGAGTGAGCGCAACGGTTAGACCGCGTCATCGTTCTTCGCGAGCGAGCCCGCGCCCACAGAAGGATGGCATTCCACTGTGGGAGCGGGCTCGTTTGCGAAGGGGCAGTAGCCTCAACAATGTCCAGCGTTACTTAGGCCCAAGAATCTTCGCCAACTTGTCCGGCGTCGGCGCGCCTTGTTGCTGTTGCAGTTCGCCCTTGTCGTCCATATAGAAAATCGCTGGCGTGGCTTGCAGGTCCAGGTCTTCCATCAACTGCATGTTTGCCGCCAGTTTGGTCTGCACCGCCGCCGGGATGTCTTTCAACGCCTTGAGCGAACTGCCCTTGCCTGCCTTTTCGTGGTCTTGCAGGGCCTTTGCCGGATCCTTGGCGGCCAGCAGCGCAGCAGATTTACCCGGGCTGTCTTCGCGAATGATCCCGACCATGATGTGCCGTAATTGCACCTTGCCGGAGTTGACCCACGGCCGTGCCTGTTCCCAGAACATGTTGCAATACGGGCAGTTCGGGTCGCTGAACAGGTACACCGTGCGGGGTGCATCCTTGTTGCCGTCCTGAATCCAGTTGCTCGCTTCAAACTTGGCCCAGACTTCCTTGGCCATCGGCGCGTAGACCAGTTTTTGCAGCGGTTCGCTGCTCAGGTCCTTGCCGTCGGCGTCGTACAGGTTGCCCAGCAAAACGTGTTGACCGTCCGGGGTCAGGTACAGCGCCATGCCACGGTTCTGGTATTGCGCGGCATAACCACGCAAGCCGTCCGGGGCGTCGAACTGGCCGACGATTTTTGCGCCTTTGGCTTCGATCTTTTTGATCGCGGCCGGTAACTCTTCAGCGGCCTGAACGGACGGCAGGTGGAGCAGGGCTGTGCCCAGGGTCAGCGTCAGCAGGTGGCGGAGGCGGTGCATGGCAGTTTCCTTGCAGGGGTGGCCGGGCCTGTGGCTCGGTTCGGGACGTCGAAGTTTTCCAGGGCGCGGGCCAGACTGGCGTTGGACAGTTCGCCCAGATGACTGGCCAACAGCCGGCCGTCAGGGCTATAGAACAGGGTAGTGGGTAATGCCATGGAACCCACGGCCTGACCCAGGCGGCCGCCTCGGTCGAACAACACGTTGCTCAGGCTCAGACCCTGGGTTTCGAGAAACGTCGCCACGCTCTGCATGCTTTCGGCCTGATTGACGAACAGGAAGGTCAAATCGGGGCGTTGCTGTTGGGCACTTTCCAGTACCGGCATCTCCCGCCGGCAGGGCGGGCACCAGGTCGCCCACAGGTTGATCACCAGTGGCCCGCCCTGATAGTCGCTGAGTTTGATGGTATCCCCGGCCGCGTTGCGCAGAGAGATGTCCGGCAAGCGGGTACCTTGTTCGTAGATATTCAACGACAAGGTCGCCAGCAGCCAGAAGGCCACGCCGCTGGCGACGCCGAACCCCAGCGGTCGACGCGCCCCCGGGCGACGCCAGCCACGATACAGCGCCGCCAACAGCAATACGATCACCCCCGGCCAGGCAAGAAAACCACCATCGCGCAGGTCGATGATCTGCCACGGATCATTGCGATAGTGGCTCCAGTACATGGCGACAAATGCGATGCGGGCCGTGAGTATGCCGAGCAGAAACAGGCAGAACAACGTTGACTCGGGGTTATCGCCACCACGCTTGGCCACCCGCCAGCCAACAAAGGTTGCCAGTGCCAATGCACTGATCAGCAGCAGGTGATTAAGCGCGATGGCAAACGTGCCGAGGGTGAAGGTCAGCATCAGTTGGCGTCCCGGGTGGCGGTCCAGCGTTGCAGGAACGTATCGGCATCGACTTCACCGGTAATGCGCTGGCTACGGCGTTCCTCGCCGTCGGCGCCGATCCACACGAAGCTGGGTGGTCCCGGTACTTTGTAGCGACCGAGCAGTTCACGGCTGGCGGCGTTGTCGGCGGTGACATCCAGTCGCAGCAGGCGCACATCGCTCAGTGCCTGCATCACCTTGTCCTTGCCGAACACCTGCTTTTCCATGACTTTGCACGACACGCACCAGTCGGCGTAGTAATCGAGCAGCACCCACTGGCCCTGGGCCTTGGCGGTATCCAGTTCGCGTTGCAGTGCCGCCGGATCCTTGAGAGTGGTGAACGCGTCATGGCCACTCGTTGCGGCGTTGGTGACACGGCCGGCGCTGTAGACCTGCAACGGCTGGTACGGATCGTCGCTGCCGCCAGCGGCGCCGATCACCAGCAAACTGCCCCACAACCCGAGCAGCAAGGACGTGGCACCGAACATCTGGGCAACCCGGCCATAACCTTCGGATTGTTTCCAGGCGCTATAAGCGGCGATCAACAACAGGGCACCGCACAAACCCTGCCACAAAGACGGATCCAGCGCCGGGCGCAACATCAACAATGCGGTGGCGAGGAACAGGAAGCCGAACACGCCTTTGAGCAGGTTCATCCAGTCACCGGGTTTTGGCAGGAAGCGATTGCCGACCGTCACCAGCAGCAACAGCGGTACGCCAATGCCGATCCCCAGCGCGAACAGAATCAGACCGCCATGCAGGGCGTTACCGCTCTGTGCGATGTACAGCAGCGCACCGGCCAGTGGCGCGGTCATGCAGGGGCCCACCAGCAAACCGGACAGCGCGCCGAGTACACCCGCGCCAATCAGGCTGCCACCGGTGCGGCTGCGCGAAGCGTGTTCCAGTCGGTCCCGCAGCGCGACCGGCAATTGCAGTTCAAAGAAACCGAACATCGGCAATGCCAGTACCACGAACACGGCGGCGAAGGCACCCAGCAGCCAAGGATTTTGCAACCAGGCCTGCAGGTTCGCCCCCAGCAGTGCGGCGATCACGCCCATCGCGGCATACACCAGTGCCATGCAGATCACATAACTGCTGGCCAGCGCGAAACCGCGACGTGGCGTCGCGCCACTGCCGACAATCATCCCGGCCAGGATCGGCAGCATCGGCAATGTGCAAGGGGTGAACGCCAATAGCAGGCCAAGGCCGAAAAACACCAGCAGGCTCCAGCCCAGCGCCCGTTGTTGCAGGCTGCTGGCCAGGGCTTGATCCGGTGCCTCGGCGCTCGCATTGGTTTGCGCTTTGCCCCCGAGGTCGATGACCCGGGTTTGCGGCGGATAACACAAGCCCGCATCGGCACAGCCCTGGTAGCTGACTTTGATTTGACCGGTGGCCGCCGCAGGAATTTTTACCTCCAGCCCTTGGCGATACACCGGTTGTTCACCGAAAAACTCGTCGCTGTGGGATTCGCCCTCGGGCAGTGCCGGCTGCTGTTCGGCCGTCAGCCCGTCGAATTTCAGGCGTTTCTGGTACAGGTAGTAGCCGTCTGTAATTTGCCAGAATAGCTGGGTTTCACCGGATTCCAGGCGTTCGGACGTGAGCGCGAACGCCTGGTCGACCGGTAGAAACTCGGGTTTTGTTTCAAATGGATTGTTTCCTGCCTGGGCCAGACTCGAAATCAGAAGCGCAAACAGTAGAAAGAAATGACGCATGTAGGAGCCTTGTCCCTGTGCAAGTGAAGCGCAGAATGGGCGGTGGCGATTAACCGATGATTAACCGCGCCCTGTGAAGCCTCTTGGCGAGTCAGTCACGCAACAGTCCTGGCCAGGTACCGTCATTGACCGACATTGGGCCGTACGTTAGTGAATTGTCCATGTCGTATCTCAGGTACTCGTGGTTGGTCAGGAAAATGTAAAGCACTGAGCTGTCCGATGTACGATCATTTTGTGCAACGGAAATCATTCGATGTTTATAGCGCGACAAGCCCGGCCAATTATTCTCGTTGATCGTTCTGTGACTGATCGTGTCGCGTGCCAGGTTTAAGCTGAGGGTAGTGCCATCGCTTAACAGAAACCGGAAATATTTGTCTTTTGCGAGAATCGGCCACCAGGTACCTCCGATAATTCGCTCAAAGTACGGTTTCAGGCGGTGCCACATTGAATGTTCGAGGAGCTGGTGGCCCATGACTTTGTCGGTATCCTGGTTGTACCACGTCACCACCGGAGTTTTATCCTGATAAGAGAACAACCACAGAATATCGCGGTCATCGAAGAATACTTTCTTCCGAGGGATTCCGGTTGTAGTGAAGCCGAAACGCAGGTTTTTTACGTCATTGAGAGTGTCCCAGCGACCCTTGACAGGTGTGGGGTACCCCTCCGGTACTTCATTGTCACCAATGTTGAAGCGTGAGTAGGTGTTGGTGTCTTTGAAGAAAAAATAAATCCGGTCTTCTCCTGCGCGCCAGTCCACAGCGACAAAATTTTTTAATTCAGGCATGTCTGATTCCATTCATATAAAAGAGGTAAGTTTGCTGCTTTAAGGTTTGTTTGTACGGCGGCTGTCACACAATGGCTCAGTCGCGCAGCAGCCCCGGCCAATTGGTTTCATTGATGTTGTGCGGGCCGGATACGAGCCGGTCTGTCAGTATGTTGTAAACAAGGTATTGGTTGCCGGTCAGGAAGATATACCAATAGCTGTCCGCGAAAGTCCGATCATTTTGTGCACCGGTGATGATCCGGTTTTTATAAGGTACAAGGGCGCCCAGCCTATGCTGGCCCAACGCATTGCGGGTCAGTGTTTTTGCTCTGAAATCGAACGTCAGGTAATGCCCGTCATTGAGGATGAATCTGAACAGGAAAGAATGGCCCGTAATCTCTGCCCATGTACCGGTAATGATCTTGTCAAAGTAAGGAAGTATCGGCTTCCAGAGCGTGTCGGCCAATTTGTAAATACCCGATACTTTGTCTTCGTCCTGGTTGTACTTGCAGACTGTCGGCGTGTCGCCGTTGTAGAAGAACAGCCAGGCGATATCTTCGTCGCTGCCGGCGTTAAACCCCAGTGACGTGGTGGTGAAGCCGAAGCGCAAGTGTTTGGTGTACGGGTCGAACTTGTCCCAGCTGCCTTTAGTGGGGCCGGGATAGCCGTCCGGCACTTGTCGGTCGCCGATATCGAATCGAGAATAGGTGTCGGTGTCTTTGAAAAAGAAGTAAATGCGATCGGGGCCAGAGCGCCAGTCGACGGCGACGAAGTTTTTTAATTGACGCATGTTTTAAGTCCATTTAATCAGGGTTGTTTTTGTGAGGCGTGTTCAAACTATCTGGAAAAGTTATTTGTATGTAGTGAAAAGGTGTGGTTTTTTATTTCTGGAAGCGCTGGATGGACATGATCTAGCGCAACATCCGACTATTGGAGTGGGCGATCACAGGGCGCTGGCCCGCTCGATTGTTCGCTGTGCTTTGCGTCACACTCGGGGATCGCCATAATTGCCGCTTAATCCTCACTTGCTTCACTCACGTCTTTTGCTCAGGGAGCTGCCATGCACGTACTGGTTTGTGAAGACGATGAGTTGATCGCCAGCGGTATCGTCGCCGGTCTCACTGCCCAGGGCTTGACTGTGGAGCACGTCAACACCGCGTCCAAGGCGCGGGCGATACTCAAGGTCGCCGAGTTTGACGTGATGGTGCTTGATCTCGGCCTGCCCGACGAAGATGGGCTCAAACTGTTGCAGCAGCTACGCCAACAAGGCCTGGAGATTCCCGTGCTGATTCTGACTGCACGCGATTCGGTCACCGACCGCGTCAACGGCTTGCAGGCCGGCGCTGACGATTACTTGCTCAAACCGTTTGATCTGCGTGAGCTTTTTGCGCGTCTGCAAACCCTGCTGCGTCGAGTGGCCGGGCGCAGCGTCAACCTGATTGAACACGGGGCGCTGACCTACGACCCGAGCAGCCGTGAAACCACCCTGGCCGGGCAGCCGGTGGATTTGTCGCGACGCGAACAATCGCTGCTGCAAGCCCTCCTGCACAACCGGGGCCGAGTGCTTTCCACCGAACAATTGAAAGACAGCGTCTACGGTTTCAATGATGAGCTGGAAAGCAACGCGCTGAACGTGCATATCCATCACCTGCGCAGCAAACTGGGCAAAGGCATTGTCGAGACCGTGCGAGGGCTGGGCTATCGCCTCGGGCCGGCCGATGGTGGAGATCAGAACAAGTGATGAGTCTGCGATTGCGCCTGAGCCTGACCCTCGGCGCTGCGTTTGCGCTGATCTGGGCGTTGGCAGCGGCCTGGATGCTCAGCGATCTGCGCAATCAGATGATGTTTTCCCTCGATCAGCGTCTGGTGGCTTCAGCACGCATGGTTGCCGGGCTGCTGGAGCAACTGCCGGCCTTGCCGAGCAAAGGTGAGGGCACTCATTTCAGTGCCGAGCAACTGAACATTCCCGGCGGCATGGCCTGTCAGGTCAGTTCGCTGCGCGGGGAGATTCTCGCCCGCAGTCACAACCATCCTGAACAAGCGCTGGAGGCCGAGAAAATGGGCTTCCACGACCAGATGATCGACGGCGCGCCGTGGCGCAGTTTCACCCTCGCCCGGGGCGATGTGCGGATCACCACGGCGGACCGGCAGATTGAACGCGAAGCCCTGAACATGTCGATCCTGCTGGCGGCGTCGGTGCCGGTGGGGGTGGCGTTACTCGGATGTCTGTGCCTGCTGTGGCTGGGGATCGGCCAAGGGCTGGCGCCGCTCAACCGTCTGCGCGAAGCCTTGATGCGGCGTAATGCCGATTCGCTTGAGCCGTTGCAGTTGCAGTCGTTTCCCAGCGAACTGAAGCCTTTGCTCGACACCCAGAATCAGTTGTTCCAGCGCATCGGCAAGACCATCGAGCGTGAACGTCGCCTGACCGGTGACGCGGCCCACGAACTGCGCAGCCCGCTGACGGCGATCAAGACGCACCTGCAAGTGGCACGCATGACCGACGGCAGTGCCCGCGATCAGTCGCTGGCACGGGCCGAGGAGGGCGCCGACCGTCTGCATCGCACGCTTGAGCAGTTGCTGTTGCTGGCGCGGGTTGAGGGCAGTCTCTCGTTTGATGACGGTTCGCAATGCAGCGCCGAACAAGTGGCCAGACTCGCCATTCAGGACGCCACGGGTGGTGAACGTCAGCGGATCGAATTGCAGGTGCCGGCCAATCTCTCGGCAGCGCCATTGCAAATGCCAGCGGTGCTGTCGATTGCCGCGCTGCGCAATCTGCTCGACAACGCCCTGCGCCACACGCCCGAGGACTGTGCGGTCGAGGTGAGCCTGGAAACCATCGGCAACCGCGTACGCTTTGTCGTGCGTGACCACGGCCCCGGCATTGCGCAGGACGATCTGCAGCATCTGACCCAGCGCTTCTGGCGCAATGGCCAGAGCACGGGCTGCGGCCTGGGCCTGGCGATTGTTCAGGCAATCGTCCAGCGTTGCGACTGCGCGCTGCATTTCGACAGCCGCCCGGACGGGTTGCGGGTTGAACTGACCATGCCGTTGCAACCGGCCTGAATCCAGCATGAATCCCACAAAGGATCAGTGTTTTGGCTCATCAAATGTAACTTCTCGGCGTTCGCTATCCGGCTGGCTTGGGGTTAAGGTCACCCAAGCTTTGACTCAATGGATTGAGGGAACTGCGCCATGGAAGCACCCATCTGCATTCGTCCGGCCATTCTGGCCGACGTCGGAATCATCAGACGTATCATCGAACATTCGATCCGTTTCGGTTGTGCGCTCGATCATCGCAATGACCCGCTGCTCGTCAGTGGCTGGACCCGACAGCATAGCGCTGACGCCATCAGTGCCCGGCTCGCCGATCCGCACTTCTACTTGAGTATCGCTTTGCAGGCGGACAAACCGGTCGGTGTCGGCATGGCCCGGGTCAGCGGCGACATTGTGTTCTGCTATGTACAGCCGCAATCCTTTCGCCGTGGCGTGGGGCGGGCGCTGATGAATGATCTTGAAGGCTGGCTGCGGGTTCGGGGGGCGCTTCACGCCCACCTCAATAGCACTTGCACCGGTGAAGCCTTTTATCGTCATCTGGGGTATCACGAATCCGAACCATCCCTGGCACACCAAGGCTTGCAGGTCCTGCCCATGTACAAGCCGTTGCCGTTGCCCGGATGACGAGTCGATCAAGGGCCTAAATCCTCACCTCGCTTAAGCGTTTCCAGAACAGGAAAACCTGCAAGTGCGCGCCGTGACTGGAATGCGTAATTGTCGGGTGTGCTGTTTTGGTCGCTATCCATAGCCAATTGAGGGGTCGAGAGATGTCAGTCGCCACCAGCCTTATCGAAGCGTCGTCGGCCCGGGTCATCTCGGCGCCAGCGGAAACCCTGTATCAGTTCAATGAATCGCCATTGCTGGCCCGTCAGGCCCGGCAGGAATCCAATGCCCGCAGCTATCCACGCCGCATTCCGCTGGCACTCAAGCGCGCCAGGGGCTTGTATGTCGAAGACGTCGAGGGGCGTACTTTCATCGACTGCCTGGCCGGTGCCGGCACGTTGGCGCTGGGGCATAACCATCCGGTGGTGATCGAGGCGATCCAGCAGGTGCTGGCCGATGAATTGCCGCTGCATACGCTGGACCTGACCACCCCGGTCAAGGATCAGTTTGTCCAGGATCTGTTCGGCCTGCTGCCCCCGGCGCTGGCGGCGCAAGCGAAAATCCAGTTCTGCGGCCCGACCGGCACTGATGCAGTGGAAGCGGCGTTGAAACTGGTGCGCACTGCCACCGGGCGCAGTACGGTGCTGTCGTTCTCCGGCGGTTATCACGGCATGAGCCAGGGGGCATTGAGCCTGATGGGCAGCCTGGGGCCGAAAAAACCGCTGGGGGCTTTGCTCAGCAGCGGCGTGCAGTTCATGCCATTCCCGTATGACTACCGTTGCCCGTTTGGCCTCGGTGGCGCGGCGGGGGTGAAGGCAAACCTGAGCTATCTGGAAAACCTGCTGAACGATCCTGAAGCGGGCGTGCAATTGCCTGCGGCGGTGATCGTCGAGGCGGTGCAGGGCGAGGGCGGTGTGATCCCCGCCGATATCGAATGGCTGCGCGGTTTGCGCCGGATCACCGAGAAGGCTGGCGTGGCGCTGATTGTCGATGAGATCCAGAGCGGTTTCGCCCGTACAGGCAAGATGTTCGCCTTTGAACACGCCGGCATCACCCCGGACGTGGTGGTGCTGTCCAAAGCCATCGGCGGCAGTCTGCCGCTGGCGGTGGTGGTCTATCGCGACTGGCTCGACACCTGGCAGCCGGGCGCCCACGCCGGTACCTTCCGGGGCAATCAGATGGCGATGGCTGCAGGCTCTGCGGTCATGCGGTATCTGGTCGAACACAAGGTGTGCGAACACGCCGCCGCCATGGGCGCGCGCTTGAGTGAGCACCTGCGCATCCTGCAACGGGATTTCCCGCAACTGGGCGATGTTCGTGGTCGCGGTTTGATGCTTGGTGTCGAGTTGGTCGATCCGAATGGCGCCCCGGATGCGCTCGGCCATCCACCGTCGTTTGCGCGACTGGCGCCACTGGTGCAGCGCGAATGCCTCAAGCGTGGCTTGATTCTGGAACTGGGTGGCCGTCATGGCGCGGTGGTGCGTTTCCTGCCGCCGTTGGTGATCACCGCTGCCGAGATCGACCGTGTTGCCGAGATTTTCGGTCGCGCCCTGGGCGCGGCCATCGCGGCACTCTAAATTTCTCACCACGCCGAACGTTCTTTCTACATACCCGGCTGCACCCTTCGAGCAGCCCACCCTCACAACGATGGAGAATCAGCATGACGTCAGTATTCGACCGCGAGGACATCCTCTTTCAGGTCGTGGTCAACCACGAAGAGCAGTACTCGATCTGGCCGGATTACAAAGCCGTGCCAGAGGGTTGGCGCACCGTGGGCAAGAGCGGCTTGAAGAAGGAATGCCTGGCCTACATCGAGGAAGTCTGGACTGACATGCGTCCGCTGAGCCTGCGCCAGAAGATGGAAGGTCTGACAGCCGCTCAATAAGCGGCCAGGCAAAAAAAGAAACCCGCTGGACTGGATGCAGTCAGCGGGTTTTGTCATTTCCGGGATTTGATCATGTAGAGCGTTAATTCGCTGTAACTGCACTCAACCCCTTGAGCAACTCGTCGACATTGCCTTCCAGTTCAGCCACCGGGTCCGCCGCATCTGTACTCAACACCAACAGCCGACTACCCGATTCAGCAATCGCCGCTTTTACCGCCTCCGACGGCTGTCGATGGTGCAACACCAGCGCCACCTCGTTGTCTTTTAGCGTCGCCGTCAGTTGCTTCAGATCTTCCGGCGCCCAGTCAGCATCAGGGCGTGGGTCCTGACCGATCAGCTCCAGGTTCAGGCTGCCGATCAGATACCCGAAGTGATCGCTCAAGCTCATCACACTCAGATTATCGGTACTGGCCAGACGCGCTTCGCTGTCGGCGCTGAGCTTGAGCAAGCGCTGTTTCAACGCCGCCAGATTCGCCTCAATCCTCGTCTTGGCGGTCGGTGCCAAACGCACCAGATCGGCGGCCATCACGTCGGCCATGCGTCCCATGTTGTTACTCGCCAGCCATGGCTGACTGTTCAAACCATCGACCTTCAACCCCGGTTGCACAGCGATGCCGGGCAGGGCGCCGTCGACCGGACGGGCAGCATCGACTTCAACGATACGGATGTTGCTGCGGCGGGCGATCGGGTACAGCGGATCATCGGCCCACAGCGAGCGCACACCGATCACCGCATCGGCGCCGGTTGCCAGTTTGCTCAACGCCGGCGCGCCGCGCCCCGTGAAGTAGGCGGTCTGGCGACTGCCCGGCAGGTTGGCCGGTGCCGCACGTTCCAGGCTGACGTCGGTGCCTTTGAGCAGCACCTCGCCCAGGCCATAGGTGATTGGCAGCGAGGCGAGCACTCGCAGGGTTTTGGCGCTTTCGGCGGCCATCAAAGGCGTTGCGACCACGCCGCACAGGGCCATGGCCAACGTCAGGTTGCGCAATGAAAAAGCCATTTATCCAAGGTTCCCTTTCAGACTGGGGATGACACCGCGCGCGATGGCGGCGAGGGCGAAGGCGATGCCGGCGACCAGAATGATCGCGGCGCCGGACGGAATCGGCAGATCAAACACGATCGGCGCGAGAATTCCGCACAGGGTGCTGACGGTGGCAATCAATACCGAACACCCGAAAAAGCCCTTGAGCGACTGGCTGAGCAAACGCGCCGCCGCCGCCGGAATCACCAGCAGGGCGCCCACCAGAATCGCGCCGATGACTTTCACGGCCGCGACGGTGATCAGTGTCACCAGAATCACGAACAGGTAATCCAGAGTCTTTACGGCCACGCCGCGCACGGCGGCCAGTTGCGGGTTGAAACTGGCGAGCATGATGCGGTTGTACAGCGGCAGGGCCAGCGCCATGACCAGCGAACCGACGATGGCCAGCACTGCAAGATCGTTGCCGTTGACGGTCAGCACCGAACCGAACAGCACGTTCTCCAGAATGTGCACGTTGATCTTGCCCGCCAGAATCAGCAGCAGACTCGCGCCCAATGCCAGCGATACTGACAGGAACACGCCGATCAGGGTGTCGGGTGCCAGGCCGGTGCGGTTGCGCAGGTAATTGAGCAGGATGCCGAACAGCAGGCAGTAACCGAACAGGCTGCCGTAAGGTCCGGTGTAGGGTTCGCCGAGCAGGATGCCGATGGCCACGCCGGTCAGCGCCGCATGGCCCACCGCCTCCGAGAAAAACGCGAAGCGCTTGACCACCACCAGCGTGCCGAGGCCACCGAGTACCGGGCCGATCAACAGACCGGCAAGCAATGCATTGACCACAAAACCATAGGCCAGCGCTTCGGGCAGGTAACCGGAGGAGGCCCAGCCCTGGACCATCAGACGAAAGGCTTCATAACTCATCAGGCAACGCTCCGTGGATGGGTCGAAAACAAACTCAGCAGGCGTTCCGGAGTCAATGCCTGTTGCGGTGTGGCGTCGAACAGCACGCGACGGTTGAGACCGGTGACGCGATCGGCCAGACGCCCGACCGCGTCCAGATCATGTTCGATCCACAGCACGGTGATGCCCGCTGCGCGCCAGTCGCTGAGCAGGCGTTCGAACACCTGGATCCCGGCTTCGTCCAGAGCTGACATGGGCTCGTCGAGCACCAGCAGTTGCGGCGCCGGGATCAGCCCTTGCGCGAGGAGCACTCGCTGACGTTCACCGCCGGACAGCGCGCCCATGCGGCGTTTGCGTTTGTCCTG
The DNA here is from genome assembly GCF_044743485.1 of Pseudomonas sp. NPDC087614. NCBI lineage: Bacteria > Pseudomonadati > Pseudomonadota > Gammaproteobacteria > Pseudomonadales > Pseudomonadaceae > Pseudomonas > Pseudomonas sp. NPDC087614. Next base: position 132,134 of record NZ_JBIUWN010000003.1, read on the forward strand.
CATGCCGACGCGCTCCAGTGCCGCACCGATGGCGCCGGCGTAGCGCTTGCTCAATCCGAGAAACGCCGGCCGGCGCTGGCACATGGCGGCCATGAAATCGTCGACTGTCATCGGCAAACCGCGATCGAATTCCAGCACCTGCGGGACGTAGCCGATGGTGCCGGGCGTACCGGGCCATTGCAGGCTCAACTGCCCCTGATGCGGCATTTGCCCCAGCAACGTCTTGATCAGCGAGCTCTTGCCACCCCCGTTGGGGCCGACCAGTGCATGCACGCTGCCGGGCTGTACCTCAAAGGTTACATTGTCGAGAATCGTGGTGCGCCCCAGCGTCAGACTGACTTCGGCAAAATCCAGCGTCGGCCCCGAAACCTGCGCGAGCAAGCTCGCTCTCACAGCGGATCTGGATGCGTCAGAAAGGGTTTGTTTTACCGTCATGCGCCGGACTCCTGAATCGCCCGAACCACGGTGTTGAGGTTGCCGGTCATTTCCTTTTCGTACTTGTCTGCCGCGTATTCACCGTAAGAAATGTGCGACAGCGGGTACAGCTTCACGCCTGACTCACGCTCAATGGTGTCGACATACGTGGATGGGAAGTCCATTTCCGAAAAAATCACTTTTACGTCCAGTTCGCGCAACTGGTCGATGGTCTTTTTCAACTGGCTCGGGCTCGGTTCAATACCGTGGGCCGGTTCAACCACCGCGGTCACTTCCAGGCCGAATTCGCGCAGCAGGTAGTCATAAGAGGCGTGAACCGTGGCGACGCGCAATTGGGCGTTGGGTGCCTGGGTCAGTTTGGCGAGCGCATCGGCACGCATCTGCCGCAGGCGTTTGCCGTAGGCGCGGGCATTTTGGGTGTAGGTCTTGGCGTTGTCCGGATCGAGTTTGCCCAGCTCGCGAGCGATGTTGTTGACCTGCGCGATAGAGGCGCTGATCGACAGGAACGTATGCGGATTCACGACTTTGCCGGCACCGCGTGCGGCGACCCCGGTGGCGGCCAGCAGCGGCACGTTTTCGTTGGCTTCGATGGTGTTGACGTTTGGCGTTTCGCTGGCCGCGATCATGCGGTCGGCGAAATCATCATGGCCGACACCGTTGAGCACGATCACATCCAGACCGCTGATGCGTTTGATGTCCTCGGCCCGTGGTTCGTAGGCGTGCGGATTGAAACCCGCAGGAATCAGCGGCACGACCTCAGCCTTGTCGCCGACGATGTTCGCCACGTAGCTGTAATAAGGATGCAAGGTGATGCCGATACGCAGGCGTTTGGCCGGATCGGCGCTCGCCAGCGGGCTCAGCAGGCAGGCGCAAAGGCCCGCTAGAAACAAACGTAACAACGGACGGCGAGGCGATGAAATAGACATGGGCAAGCGGTCTTCTCTCGAATAAGGGCGAGGAATCAATGACGATGTTCGCGGGTAACCCCGGCATCGTATTGCGCGACGATCTGTTTCCACCCGGCGGCGGACAGGGCGGTGTCGGTCAGTTTCGGTGGGGCTTGCAGACCCGCATCACGATTGAGCCAGATATCCGGTGCAGCCTTGTCATCGGCGGTTACGCGCATCAGAAACGAACCGGCGACGGCGGGTGTCTGGCTATGGCCAAAGTAGGCGCTGTCCGCGAGTATTTGCCAGGCATGGCCGCCACGGCTGATCGCGCTGACGTCCTGAGCAAACGGGGCGAAACCTTCATCGGCCAGGCCTTGTGGGGACGGCAGGGTTTTCTGTTCTTCGCGCAGCAACTGGATTTCGTCCAGCGTCACGCGCAGATCGGCATAAATGCCCTGCTCGGCGGCGCTGAGGTCGCGCCGGGCATCGAATTGATGGCTGGCAACAGGCTCCGGTTCGTGGGAAACCCTGCGCCATGCCACCACGGAACCTGCTATCGCGAGGATCAGCAGGCACAGCAGCAAGACGTTGAGGGTTTCATGGCCGGCTCCAGCCGGGCGCACAACTTGGGTGGTTGGCGTACTCATGGTGCCTCGATGTCCGCTTGGTCGATTTCCACGACGTGCCCGGGACCGGCATCGAACAGTACGTAGAACTCGGTGCCGGGTTTCTTGAAGGTCAGGGTCGAGTCGCTACCGAGTTTGCCCGGCACCAGAATCGTCTCGTCGTAGCCGATCACGTCGAGGGTTACCCCCGGCGCGCCGCTGCCGTCGGAGAAACCGCCGGTGCATTTGATCTGCTCGGCATCAATGGCTTTGCACTCGCACATCGGGTTGTGCGCCAGGGCGCCGGCGCTGAAACCGGCGCACAGTACCAGCAGCGCGGCCCTCAGTCGCAGACGGGAAGGGCGTTGAGCGGGGCTCATGGGTTGGCTCCTTGTTTGTTCAGCCAGGCAATGGTGGCGGGGGAGGCCTGGCTCAGGGGAATCGAGGCCTGATGCATGCTGCCGTCCCAGCCCTCCAGGGTGATCCACAGTTCGGCGTCAGCTTTGGTTTTTTCCGGGATCGGCAGTTGTGTGCCCATTCGGTAAGGCGTACCGAAGAAGATCACGCCGGCTGCACGCAGGCTGCGCGGCTTGCCGATGCGCAGATAGGTGGCCTTGACCTGTTCGATACAGGTCTCGCAGAGGGCCGCGCTAAAACTCTTCATATAGCCGGCCGGCCCCGTGAGGATGGGGGCTTCATTGCGAAGTTCGGCCAATCGCAGGCTCCAGGGCCCGACCTGGATATCGCCGATCTCGTGCTGACCCAGGCCACTGTCGCCGCGAAACAATGAGGCATCGGCGAAGTATTTGGGCATGAAGCCCAGGGGGATCAACAACAGCAGAACATTGATGTGAAACCGCCACTTGTGCCAGAAGCGAGACAGTCGGGATGGCCGCTTGATCAAGGTTGACTTGCTCACAGGCTGGCCTGCGAAGGTTCACGGCTCATGGCCGCTTGCGCCTTGATGCGGGTTTTCTTGTCCTCGCGCTTCAGCGCGTTGGCGGTCGCCAGCGCGGTACGCTTGGTCCAGATCAGCAGGCCACTGAGCACCATCATGCTCAGCAGCAGGCCGAAGAAAAACCAGATCAGCTTGATCCAGATTCCGCCGAAGTCACCGGTGTGCAGCGGGCGCATGGATTCGGTTACGAACTCCAGCGAGGAGCGATCGGACAGTAACCGTAAAGCGGCCAGGTCACCGTTGTACGGGTTGAGCGTCGCGGTCTGGAACATCAATGGATACCAGCCGCGACCGCCGACGCTCATGTGGCTGTAGGCGTTACCCGGCAGGCTGACGAAACTGGCTTGCAGCCCCGGAATCTTCTGTTGAGCGATCTCGATGGCGTGATCCAGGCTGATATGTGGCGGCGGCGTGCCTGTTGCTGAAACGGGTACGCTTTCTCGGGACATGGTCGGGATGATCGGTTCGCTGGAGATGGAAATCTGGTTATCAAACAGAATCGCCCGGATCAGGAACCAGATGCCGGTAATGGAAATGACCGCAATGAACCAGATCGACCAGATGCCGCACAGTCGATGGAAGTCGCCCCAGAAGATGCGTGCTCCGTGGCGTACACGCAGGGTCGGACGCAGAAAACCTTTCCAGAAGCGCTTGTAGACCACCAGTCCGGTCATCAACGAGACCAGCATGGGCACGCCCAGAAACGACACCAGATACCACCCCCAACTGAAACCGTTGGTGAATGGCACCAGCCACCAGCCATGCAGGGCGCGGGTGAAAGCCTTGAAGTCGAAGGCGGGCGCAGTGCCCTGAATGACGCCGGTGTACGGGTTGACGTAGACCGTCAGTGAGCGCCCGTCGGGGTAGCTGACTTCGACATCAAGGGCAAAGTGTGATTCGTCCGGACGGCTGATGCTTTGCACCAGTGTCTGGGGCTCGGCCTTTTTGATCGCAGCCAGAATCTGGTCGTAGCTGAGCAGCGGGGCATCGTCTGAGGGCTGGCTGGCGCGCATTTGCGGGTTGGCCAGCCAGACAATCTCCTGGCTGACGACCGCCAGCGTGCCGGTGACACAGACGATCAGGACAAAAAACCAGATGGGCAATGCAAGCCAGCTATGTGCCAGGAACCACAGTTTGGAGCGGGATTTCTTCGACATGATTACGCGTCTTGATTCGGTGAAAGGTCGCGTGACTACGGGCTTTGTAGTTGGCGTCCCTGAAAGGCGCAGTCGTGGCTTTTGCCTACGCGAAAGGCCTGTATCCCTATAAGACGGATGAGCGAAGCAAATCCCGATAAACGATATGAAAGTAAATGTTTCGCAATTCTCCGGATGATCCAGAACTGCTCTTGGGGATCTCGGTAAGTAGCGCTGGCAGGTGAAGCAACCGCGCCAAACAACCCTGTGAGAGCGGGCTTACTCGTGAGGAGGCCAGACCTGCCACGCAAAAATCTAACCCTGACTGAACATCTCCATTGCCCGCTGCCTGATTTGCTCCTCTGTCAGATCCTCCTTGCGTGTGGCCAGAAACCACAAATGCCCATAGGGATCCTTCAACGTGCCGCTGCGATCACCGTAAAACTGGTCCTTGACCTCGGACACCGTCGTCGCCCCGGCGTCCAGCGCCCGTTGAAATGATTTGTCGACATCAGTCACATACAGATGCAAACCGACCGATACCGCTTTGTCGGGGCTGCTCAGTGGCCCTTGATCACACGGCGAGCCGAGCATGATTGCGCTGTCGCCGATACGCAGTTCCGCGTGGCCGATGCCGCCATCGGGCATGGCCAGGCGCATGACTTCGGTGGCACCGAAGGCTTTCTTATAGAAATCGATGGCCTCGGCGGCCTTTTGTATGCCCAGGTACGGGGTAATGCTGTGATACCCCTCCGGGATGGGGTTGACGCTCATGACGTTCTCCCTGATTTTTATTCGAAGAGATGTGGCTCCACCCCACAGGTGGAAAATTCACTATAGAACTGTCCTTGCGGCGAGGATTTTTGCCCGACGAGCAGCACCCCTTATCCGTATTAGAGAAAGTGCGGCCCGGGTCCTTGTTCTCCCAGCACATCGCCCTGATTGCGCAGCGGACAAGCCTCCATCGACAGGCAGCCACAACCAATGCAGCCATTGAGTCGGTCGCGCAGCAGCGTCAGTTGGTTGATCCGCTCATCCAGTTCGCGCTGCCACTGCTGCGACAGGATCTTCCAGTCCGCCGCGGTCGGGGCACGATCATCCGGCAGGATTTTCAATGCCTCGCCAATCTCCGCCAGCGTAATGCCCAGGCGCTGTGCAACTTTAATCAGCGCTACCCGCCGTAGCACTGCGCGTGGATAACGCCGCTGATTTCCGCCATTGCGCTGGCTTTTGATCAACCCCTTGGCTTCATAAAAGTGCAGGGCGGTGACTGCAACGCCGCTGCGGGCCGCGACTTCACCCACGCTTAACGGCTTGTGTAGGTTTTCTTTGGTGATCATCTGAAACAGCTCTTGACCTTGACTTAACTAGAGGTTTTACCCTGCGATCCTTCGAGTCGCAAGATTCGTCATACAGATACGAGGGGGCTTTTCATGCAAGCATCAGCGAAAAATCGTAGCTTCACCCAGTTGATCGAATTCGAGATCGAACCTCGGCAGCAAACGGCACTGGTCTTGGCGTTGTCGGTGCAAACCGAGCGTCTGGCCCTGCGCTACGAGGGGTTTGTCAGCGCCAGCGTGCAGGCCAGCGACGATGGCCGGCGGGTGTTGAGTTTTCTGCAATGGCAGAGCCGCGAGGCCGGGGAGGCGGCATTCAGCAGTTTCGAGAATGGTGAGCAGGATTTTTGGCAGTTGATCCGCGCCCATCAAGCGAAAACCGTCACGTTCAATTCGTTCCAGGTGCTGAGCAGCATCGCCCGCAGTCATGACGATGCACTGCACTGCCATCTGGTCGGGTAGATCGAAAACCGGATCAGCCATTTGCGGGGAAATGGTCAAATTCTGATAGCCACTATCGAGAGCGTTGATTTTTGCACGAGCGCGGCCGGGCGTAGCCTTTGTCCATCGACTCCACACTGCTTGCCAGGACGCTCCCCATGAATCGTTTACTGACCCTTTCGCTGTTGCTCGTGGTTTCCGTGCTTGCCGGATGTGCCACCCATGTCTCCCCGGAACAACGTCCCTACACCCCCGAAGAAACCCGTGAGTTGGCGATGGAGGCCCTCAATCGCAGTGGTTTGTCCTTTGACGAATATCACGCGAAAAAAGCCTTGTTGCTTGGCCAGTCACCCAAAGCATTTGGTTTCGATAAACAAGGCGAAATGAGCGCCGAGCGTGCCGTACAGCTGCATGGCCGCTCAAGCTGAAAGGCAACTGTACTGCTTGAAGTTTTACCTAACTGTCCGTGGGTTTACTGGGCTGCGTGGGATAGGGTCAACATCTGAATGACCTTGATGGATTACCCACCATGACCCTCTCGCTTGATCTTCTGCTGGGCTTTGCCCTGTTTGCCCTTGTCACCTCGATTACGCCGGGGCCGAACAACACCATGTTGCTGGCATCGGGGGTAAATTTCGGTTTCAACCGTACTATCCCGCACATGCTCGGCATCACCTGCGGCTTCTTTGTTCTGGTGGTGGCGGTGGGTTTTGGTTTGGGCGCGGTATTTCAGAACTATCCGATTCTTTATACGGTGCTGCGCTACGTCGGCGCCGTATATCTGCTGTATCTGGCGTGGAAAATCGCGCGCTCCGGGCCTGTCGGTGACAGCGCGCAAGGCGAAGGCAAGCCGATCAGCTATCTGGGCGCTGCAGCGTTCCAGTGGGTCAATCCCAAGGCGTGGATCATGGCCATCGGTGCCATCAGTACCTACACGCCGATGCAGGGTTATTTCACCAATGTGCTGGTGATCGCCGCCGTGTTCGCCATCATCAATCTACCGAGCGTCGGCGTCTGGGCCGCGTGCGGTACGCTATTGCGCAATGTGCTGAAGGATCCGCGCTGGTTGCGTGTTTTCAACTGGGGAATGGCCACGTTGCTGTTGATTTCGCTGTACCCGTTACTTCTCGAAAGCTTTAGCTGACGCATTGCTTCAATCGCCGGCCCGATGCCTGTTAAGCTCGGCTTCAGGAGCGTTCCTACGCACTTTTAAATGAAGTTGTTCTTCTTTAACGGCATCCGATCAGGTATTGATGACGCTCTCCAACCGACGCGCAGCTCACGAGGCTGCGCTGTGCCGTTTGCAGACACGAGCCTCCTGATCCCGGAACACGCTCTGCGAGTCTTTTATGAACACACGTCCGTTGTATTTCGATTACGCCGCCACCACACCGGTGGACGAGCGTGTCATCCAGGTGATGATCGAATGTCTGGGGTTTCACGGTAACTTCGGCAACCCGGCTTCCAGCTCCCACGCGTTCGGCCAGCAGGCCCGGAAAACGGTCGAGCAGGCTCGCCGGCAAGTCGCCGAACTGGTGGGTGCGCAAGCCGGACAGATCGTCTGGACCTCCGGTGCCACCGAGTCCAATAACCTCGCCCTCAAAGGCGTGGCCCAAGCGCGCGGTGTGCCGGGCGGCCACATCATTACCAGCCAGATCGAACACAAGGCCGTCCTCGATACCGCCCGCCAATTGCAGGACGCCGGCATCGCCGTGACCTATCTTGTGCCGGACACCGACGGCCTGATCACGCCGCAGGCTGTCAGCGAAGCGATGCGCGATGACACCTTTCTGGTGTCACTGATGCTGGTCAACAACGAACTCGGCACGGTCAACGACATCCCCGCCATCGGCGAGGTCGTGCGTGGCCGCCAAGCACTGTTCCATGTCGATGCGGCTCAAGGTGCCGGAAAAGTGGCAATCGATCTGGCGCAGTGGCCGGTCGATCTGATGTCGTTTTCGGCGCACAAGCTATACGGTCCCAAAGGCATCGGCGCCCTGTATGTCGGCCCGCGGGCGCAGCAACGTTTGCAGGCGCAGATCCATGGCGGCGGCCACGAGGGAGGGCTTCGTTCCGGGACTCTGGCGACCCACCAGATTGCCGGTATGGGCGCGGCGTTTGCCTTGGCTGCAGCCTCCTTTGATGAAGAGAAGACGTCCATCGTCGCGCTGCGCGAGCGTCTGCTCGAACCACTGCTGAGCTTGCCGGGCGTCAATCTCAACGGCAGCGCGAGCCACCGTATCCCGCACACCTTGAGCCTGACCTTCGGCGAAGGCGAGTTCAACAGCGCGGCGCTGAGCCATTCGATGGCGTTTTCCGCAACCTCGGCCTGCAACTCGGCAAGCAACGCGCCGTCCCATGTGCTGTTGGCGTTGGGGCATGACGCACGTCTAGCCGAACGCACCATTCGCTTGAGCCTTGGCCGTTTTACAACGGCCGAGGATATCGACAAGGCCGTAGAATTGATCAAAACCGCCTGCGCCAGTGCTCCGGCATTCTGGGCGACAGGTCTTTAACCAGCCGACCTAACGGCTACGAATAATAACGATGAAGTGATTGGCAGGAGACATGATGAGTAACCAGACCTCGACCGAAGGATCGGTGCCCCAGCGCCTTGCGCAGACCCGCGAACTGATGCGCCGCGAAGGCATTCATGCGTTGTTGGTGCCGTCGGCCGACCCGCATTTGTCGGAATATCTGCCGGGTTACTGGCAAGGCCGGCAATGGCTTTCGGGCTTCCACGGCTCGGTCGGGACTTTGATTGTCACCGCAGATTTCGCCGGCGTCTGGGCTGACAGTCGTTACTGGGAGCAGGCGACCAAGGAACTCAAGGGTAGCGGTATCGAACTGGTCAAGTTGCAACCGGGTCAGCCGAGTCCGTTGGACTGGCTGTGCGAGCAGACGCCGCAAGGTAGTGTGGTTGCCGTCGATGGTGCAGTAATGGCTGTGGCTTCGGCGCGCACCTTGAGCTGTAAACTTGAAGCACGCGGCGCTCGACTGCGTACCGATATCGATTTGCTGAAGGAAGTCTGGAGCGATCGGCCGAGTCTGCCGAATGCCCCGATCTATCAGCATCTGCCGCCACAGGCGACTGTCAGCCGTGTCGACAAGCTGGGCAAACTTCGCGAAACCATGCAGGAGCGCGGAGCAGACTGGCATTTCATCGCCACCCTCGACGACATTGCATGGTTGTTTAATCTGCGTGGCGGCGATGTTTCGTTCAACCCGGTGTTTGTTTCCTTCGCGTTGATCAATCAACAGCAAGCCACGCTGTTCGTGGCCTTGAGCAAGGTTGATGCAGGTTTGCGCGCAGTGCTCGAAAAAGATGGCGTGACGCTGCGCGATTACAGCGAAGTGGCTGACGCCTTGCGCGCTGTGCCGAATGGCGCCAGCCTGCTGGTGGATCCGGCGCGAGTCACCAGCGGTCTGCTGGATAACCTCGACAGCGGCGTGAAACTGGTCGAAGGCTTGAACCCGACCACGCTGGCCAAATCGCAAAAAAGCGAAGCCGATGCTCAGCACATTCGCAAAGCAATGGAGCAGGATGGCGCAGCGTTGTGCGAATTTTTCGCCTGGCTGGAGTCGGCTTGGGGCCGAGAACGCATCACCGAATTGACCATCGACGAGAAACTCACCGCTGCCCGTGAACGTCGTCCTGATTATGTTTCGCTGAGTTTCAACACCATTGCTGCGTTCAATGCCAATGGCGCGATGCCGCATTATCACGCCACCGAAGAAGAACACGCGGTGATCGAGGGCGATGGTCTGCTGCTGATCGACTCCGGTGGTCAGTACCTGGGCGGCACGACCGATATCACAAGGATGGTGCCGGTCGGTACGCCGACTGAAGAACAGAAACGCGATTGCACGCGCGTTTTGAAAGGCGTGATTGCACTGTCGCGAGCGCAGTTTCCGAAAGGCATTCTGTCGCCGCTGCTTGATGCCATCGCTCGTGCGCCAATCTGGGCTGAGAGCGTGGATTACGGTCATGGTACCGGTCACGGCGTAGGCTATTTCCTAAACGTTCACGAGGGCCCGCAAGTCATTGCCTATCAAGCGGCGCCGGCACCGCAGACGGCGATGCAGCCAGGGATGATCACGTCCATCGAGCCTGGCACTTATCGTCCGGGTCGTTGGGGCGTGCGTATCGAGAACCTGGCGATGAACCGTGAGGCGGGCAGCAGTGAATTCGGCGAATTCCTCAAGTTTGAAACCTTGACGCTGTGCCCGATCGACACTCGGTGCCTGGAGCCTGCGTTGCTGACGCAGGAAGAGAAACAGTGGTTCAACACCTATCATGCCCAAGTGCGCGAGCGTCTGAGCCCGTTGCTCGATGGTGCGGCGCTGGAATGGCTGAACACTCGCACTATCGCTATCTGATCGACCGCAACTCAGGCGCTGATACCAGCGCCTGAGTCACAGCTTCCTCTAGGGTTGGCGCAGCACTTCTTCGACAAAGTCGAGGCGATCCTGGCCAAAGAACATCTGATTGCCAATAAACATGCTCGGCGCGCCGAAAACTCCGCGCTTAACCGCTGTTTCCGTATTTTCCTTAAGAACGGCTTTGACGGTTTCGTCGTTGGTCAGCGCCAGTACTTCTTGTGGATCGAAACCGTGTTCGCTCAACACCGCTGCGACAGTTGCTGGTTCATCCAGGCTGCGGCCTTCTACCCAAAGTGCGCAAAACAGGCAATCAATTAAGGCCTGGAAACGATTTGGCTGACGCAGTTGAACACCTGTCACGGCGCGCATCAGTGTCAGCGTATTGATGGGGAAGTGTGGGTTGAACCTCAGGGCGACACCATAGCGTTTGGCATAGCGATCCAGATCCTGAAACATATAGCGACCTTTTGCCGGAATCATTGCCGGGGAGGCGTTACTGGTGGCTTTGAATACGCCGCCCAGCAGCATAGGGATGTAGATCAGCTCACTGTTGGTCGCGGCGCATATCTTCGGCAACTGGGTATAGGCGAGGTAAGTGGCAGGGCTGCCGAGGTCAAAATAGAACTCCACGGTTTTGCTCATCATCGCTGAACGCTCTTTATTGTTATGGAGGGGGATTACCAGCGCTCGTTCCAAGGGCGCAGGTCCAGCTCAAACGTCCACGCATCCCGTGGCTGACTGTGCAGATACCAATAGTTTTCGGCAATGTGTTCGGGGTTGAGAATACCGTCCTGATCCTTGGAGGCGTACTTCTCGGGAAAGCTGTTGCGGATGAAATCGGTATCGATGGCGCCATCGACCACTACATGCGCGACGTGAATGTTCATCGGCCCCAATTCACGCGCCATGCTCTGTGCCAGAGCGCGGATACCGTGTTTGGCACCCGCGAACGCGGCGAAACCCGACGCCCCGCGAAGTCCGGCGGTCGCGCCCGTGAAGAGAATGCTGCCACGTTGACGGGTAACCATGCGTTTGGCCACTTCGCGAGCATTGAGGAAACCTGAAAAACAGGCCATTTCCCAGATCTTGAAGTACTTGCGAGCGGTTTCCTCGAGGATGCTGCACGGCACGTTCGCGCCGATGTTGAATACGAAGGCTTCAATCGGACCGACGCGAGTTTCGATGTCTTCGATCAGTGCAATGACGTCTTCCTCCTTGCGCGCGTCGCAGGCGAAGCCGTGGGCTTCGCCACCCTCGGCCCGAATGGCCTCCACCAACGGCTGCAATTTATCGGCGTTGCGCCGCGTGACGCAGGCGATGAGTCCTTCCCTGGCAAAGCGCTTTGCAATCGCGCCGCCCGTCGCATCGCCAGCGCCGACAACCAATACGACCTTCTTGTTATTCATGGGTAGCCCCTTTATTAAACGATCGTTAAGTGAACGAACGTTATGCTAGGATCCAGGCAACGTCAAGGCAGCCAGTTCGAGAGCAAACATATGCGTTACTCCGCCAGTCACAAACTGCAAACCCGGGAAAAACTATTGCAGAGCAGTGCGCTGTCAGCCAAGCGATCCGGGTTTTCCACGGTTGGCGTCGATGGCTTGATGAAAGCCATTGGCTTGAGTGGTGCGGCGTTTTACAGCCACTTCTCGTCCAAGGATGCGTTGTTCTCTGCCATCGTCGAGCGAGAGTTGGGTCAAAGCCTTGAGCGACTGGGCGGGCAGGGCACGCAGGATCGTGAGCGACTGGAACGCTGTCTCAAGCACTATTTGAGTATGGCCCACGTTGAACAGCCAGAATCCGGCTGTGCCTTGCCTGCGTTAGGGGCGGAAATCGCACGTTCGGATATTCAGGTGCGTGAACAGGCAGAGTTGTGGATATGTCAGCTTCAAGAGCGTTGGGCGCAGATACTTGAGAGCGACAGTCTGGCATGGTCGGTCCTGTCGCAGTGTGTGGGGGCGCTGGTGGTGGCGCGTATGCTGGCCACGCCGGACATTCAGCGAGCGGTGCTCAAGTCCAGTCACAACGAGATTGGACGCCAGATCGCTACACGGCCGTGATCTATTTACAGATGACGATCATGCTGCGACTTGTGTAGCCAGCGGGGTTGAGGCCAAACGGATAGTCGCCTGGCTCTTCCACGGCATCCCCCGATTTGGCGATAACCCTGTAGCCTTTCGGAGCGCAGGAAGTAGCTGCGCTGGTATAGCAACGATCCCAAGAGGACGAGAGTCCCGAACAGTTGATGTGCAGTCCTTTCTTGCCGTGCTTTACCGAAGTTTTCGACGTTGCCGCGCAGCCAGTGACTGCGAGTACGGCTACCAGTATCAAAATTCGCTTCATTACTGTCCTTATAGCTAGCAGCCACGAGTCTCTCGCTCGGGTCTGCCTGTATTCGCTCGCACTCTAAGCGTTTCGATATCCCTATCCGAAAAAATCCATATCTGGCACTGAGTTAAGGGGTTAAACATGGCCTAAATGAACGCCAATTGCCAGACCTTCGTCAAATCCTGTTTCAATCTGCCGCAATGACAGGCTTGGCCGCGCTACCCATAGTCATGGTTGCGCCGACGGAAGCCAGGATAATGCACAGGATCGCCAGCCATTGTGACAGTGTGAGGTATTCCTGCAGGAACAGCAGTCCCGACAACGCTCCGAACGCGGGTTCGATGCTCATTAATGTACCGAAGGTGCGTGCAGGCATACGCGTGAGTGCGACCATTTCCAGCGTGTAGGGAAGGGCGGTGGACAGGATGGCAACGCCAATGGCAATCGGGATCAGCGATGGCGTCAGTAGAGCTGCTCCGGCATGCACGATACCGATGGGGGCCACAAACAGGGCTGCGATCATCACGCCTAACGCAGCGGTTGTAACACCGTTGTCGGCACCGGCCTTCTGACCGAACAGGATGTAAAGCGCCCAGCAGACGCCGGCACCTAAAGCATACCCGGCGCCGACCCCATCGATGCCTGCGGTTGTTGCCCCTGTAGGTATCAACAGCAGCAGTCCGGTTGCTGCCAGGCCGATCCATAGAAAATCGATGGCGCGACGGGATGCATATATGGCTACAGCCAGCGGACCGGTGAATTCGAGAGCAACGGCGATTCCCAGCGGAACTGTGCGCAAAGACATATAGAAGAGGAAGTTCATGCCGCCCAATGCCATGCCGTAGACGATCACTGTGCGCAACGACTTGGTGGTTAGCTTCGCTCGCCATGGGCGTAGCAATAACAACATGATCACGCTCGCGAAGAGCAAGCGCAGGGTGGTTGTTCCTTGGGCGCCAACCACCGGAAACATGCTTTTGGCCAGAGAGGCCCCGGACTGGATCGATGCCATGGCTATCAAAAGCAGGCCAACCGGGAACAGCATGGAGGCAAGAGAGCGGGGTTGGTCGTTCATCGTGCGGCATCGTCCAAAGTGAGAGCGGGGGTATTGTTTTAGGTGTTGGGCAATATACTGCGCATTCACTGTCGCTTCGTCTATATATAAGCGGCTCTTTCCGTCAATCTATAGAAAAGCGAAATTAATGGTTGACGGCGAATTCCAGACGTCTATAATTCGCCCCACTTCCGGCGCAGTCGAAACGGAAAACTCATTGAAATTCAAGGAGTTATGAAGTTTTCGGCAGCAAGTTGCTTCAGTTCATCGAAGCCAGAAAGAAGTTGAAAAAGAGGTGTTGACAGCAGTGTGTAACGCTGTAGAATTCGCCTCCCGCTGACGAGAGATCGAAGGCGCAAGTGGTTGAAGTTGTTGAAGAATTCTTCGAAAGCTTCTGAAAATAATCACTTGACAGCAAATGAGGCTGCTGTAGA